>DASZFO010000263.1 GCA_035939775.1 Pirellulales bacterium
AGATCGCCCCAGATTATGCTCAAAACGCTTTCGGCACGCCACCCGCATCGTCGCTTCTCGTCGCTCGACCGCAGGATGAGCAGAGAGGACGCTGCTAGTGGAGTGGATTTTGACATTCGCTACCCGTCCGGCCGCGAGTCCGGCAGGCGAATGTCAAATCCAAAACTCCACTAGAAACTTATAATTACTAGTGGTCCTTTGATTCTAACATTCGCAAAAGTGCCGGCCGAGAAGGGATGCGAATGTTAGAATTGGACCACTAGCAACCGGCTCCTTCGACACCAGCAATGAGAGGCAATGGCCAAGAATAATTCGCACCAGGAGTCCGGTCCCTCCGCTGACCCCCGGCTGCGACGGCCGGAGGCCGATTGGCACGCCGAGCATGATGAAGCGGCGGGACATCACGCCCACCGGTTGTTGTCGAGGTCGAACGCCGGCCTCTACATGTTTACCGATCGCATCCGCTCGTTGCGGCATTGGCTGGCTGGCGAACGTTGGATACGGCGGCTCGCGATTTTCATTGCCTCTCTGCTTGTGATTTTCGCCGGTTGCTTCGGAGGGCTGTGGTGGCGGCTTGGAACCGGCCCGATCAATCTCGATATGGCCACACCATGGCTCGCCGCGGCGATTGAGGACAATATCGGCCACGGCAACAGCGTCGAAGTCGGCGGCACACAGATCGAGCGCGCGGGCCGGATTCGAATTGCGGTGCGCATTCGGGACATCATCGTGCGGGACCGCGATCGCGCGATTGTGGCGAGCGCGCCGAAGGCAGAAGTCAGGCTTTCGGGCTCGGCGTTGTTGACGGGACGCCTGCGGGCGGAAAGCTTGAATCTGGTCGATGCCGAGCTGAAAGTGCGGATAACCCCCGACGGCAACGTCTCCGTCTCGACCGGCGACAATGCCCGGCCGCTTGCAACAGGCGTTGCCTCCAAGCGCGACGCGGGAATTCCGCCGACATTTCCGCGTCAGGCAGCACCGGCGGCTCCTCCGCCGGGTCAAACCACCACCCCCGTGCCGGCTTCCGCCGATAGCGCGCAAGCGGGGTTGCTTGCAGGTTTGGACTGGCTCGATAGCCTTAGTCTCTCCGGTCTCGACGGACAAAATCTCAATGAAATCGGCTTGAAGAACGGCAACTTGATCGTTGACGACCAGCAGCGCGGTAGCAAATGGAATTTCCAAAACATCTCCTTGAGCCTTCGCCGGCCAAGTGGTGGCGGGGTCGCGCTGAATGTTGCTGAGGAGGGCCGTCAGGGGTGGTCGCTGCGGGTCGCGGTTGGGCCATCCGAAAACGGGGTGCGATCGGTTGACATCAAGGCCGACAAGGTCTCGACGAGAAATATTCTGTTGGCGTTGCGTTTGAAGGAGCTCACCTACAGCGCGAATTTGCCGTTGAGCGGCGAACTGAAGGGCGAGCTTGGCCGCGATGGCCTACCCACCTATTTCCGCGGCAAGATCATTGCGGGTGCGGGAGAGGTCGTTGACACCGATACGCCCGATTACCCGATGTCGATCGACTCGGCGGAAGTGAACGTGGAGTGGGATGCGGGGCGGCGCGTGTTGCTCGCGCCCTTCAAGATCATCTCCGGCCAAAACAGGATCACGCTGCTCGCCCATCTGGAGCCGCCCAACGACAATGTCACCGACTGGCAACTTGGTTTCAGCGGGGGGACCGTCGTTCTGGCGGGGAACGACAACGAGCCGCCGGTGATCTTCAACCGTATCGCGATCGGCTTGCGCTTCGATACCGACAAGCGGCGGGTGATGCTGACGCAGGCCGATTTCAGCAATGGGGAAATCGGCGTGGCGGGTACCGGAAGTGTCGACTACTCAGGGGAGCCGCGCCTCACACTGGGCTTTGCAGGAACACCGATGTCGGCCTCGGCCTTAAAGAAAATCTGGCCGGCTTTGGTCGTGCCGGAAGTCCGGGAATGGGTTATCGACAGGGTCGAACGCGGGGCAATCCAGCGCGTCGAAATTGGCGTCAATTCGCCGGTTCGAAATCTCTCGCGCAAGGGCCCTCCGATCCCCGACGACGGTCTTAGCGTCAACATCGTCGCCACTGGGGTGACGATACGGCCGGTCGATGAACTACCGGCAGTTCGCGATGCGGATTTGAAAGCCCGTGTGACCGGCCGCACCGCGCTTGTGACCGTTGTGCAAGGTGCTGCCGATACGCCGGCTGGTCGCAAGCTCAACGTTTCCGACTTTGCATTCGAAGTGGCGGATCTGGCGCCGAAGCCGGTGCAGGCGAAAGTGAAATTCCGCATCGATGGCCCGGTGCCGGCGGCAGCCGAGATTCTCGCTTCCGATAAATTGAGCGATCTCTCCGCGACTTTGATTGATCCGAACGCCAGCAAGGGGACG
>DASZFO010000264.1 GCA_035939775.1 Pirellulales bacterium
AAAAGGTGCCCGTCGATGGCGTCATTCTCGAAGGTTCGAGCGCCGTCGATGAATCGCTGGTGACGGGGGAATCGATCCCTGTCGAGAAGCGCGCCGGCGATCGTGTGATCGGCGGGACGGTGAACGGAACGGGCGGATTTCTGATGCGAGCGGAAAAGGTCGGCAGTGAAACGCTCTTGGCCCAAATCGTCGAAATGGTCAGCGCCGCACAGCGCTCGCGAGCGCCGATCCAGCGGCTGGCCGACACGGTCGCTTCCTATTTCGTCCCGGCGGTTATCGCCGTCGCGGTCGTCACGTTCGTCGTCTGGGCGCTTGTTGGCCCGACGCCGGCCCTTGCTTATGCCGTGGTCAATTCCGTGGCGGTGCTGATCATCGCCTGCCCTTGCGCGCTCGGGCTGGCCACGCCGATGTCGATCATGGTCGGAATCGGCCGCGGCGCGCATGCCGGGGTGCTCATCAAAAACGCCGAGGCGCTCGAAGTTTTGGAAAAGGTTGATACGCTCGTCGTCGATAAGACGGGCACGCTCACGGAGGGCAAGCCGCGGTTAGTGTCGATTGTGCCGGTGGCCAGCCCCGGAACGCCGCGGGGCCCAGAGGGCACCCCGTTCCCTACGGACGCCCCTGTAGGGAACGGCCTCCGTGCCGTTCCGGGTGCACCTCCAACCTCGTCCACCGGCGAAGATTCCGAAGTCTTGCGTCTGGCAGCGAGCTTGGAACGGGGCAGCGAGCATCCTTTGGCGGCGGCGATCGTGGGCGCCGCGCAAGAGTGCGGGCTGGATATGACCAGCGCCGAGAATTTTCAATCGTTGACCGGTCGCGGCATCACGGGAACGATCGGCGGCCGCAAGGCCGCGCTGGGGAATCGCAAGTTGATGGACGAGCAGAACGTCGCGCTCGGCGAATTGTCGGGCGAAGCGGAACAACTGCGTCGCGACGGCCAAACCGTCATGTTCCTAGCCTTCGACGGCAAGCCGGCGGGGCTGCTCGGCGTCGCCGATCCGATCAAGCCCTCCACTGCCGAGGCGATCCAATCGCTGCGCGAATGCGGAGTGCGGATCGTCATGCTCACCGGCGATAGCCGCACGACGGCCGAGGCAGTGGCACGGAAGCTGGGGATCGATCAAGTCGAAGCTGAGGTGCTCCCTGAGCGGAAGCATGAGGTCGTGAAACGCCTTCAATCCGAAGGGCACATTGTGGCGATGGCCGGTGATGGGGTGAACGATGCCCCCGCCTTGGCCCAAGCCCAGGTGGGCATCGCGATGGGCACGGGGACCGACGTGGCCATGCAGAGCGCCGGCGTGACGCTCGTCACAGGAGACCTCCGCGGGATCGCCCGCGCCCGCAATCTCAGCCAGGCCACGATGCGGAACATTCGCCAGAACCTGTTCTTCGCCTTCATCTACAACATGCTCGGTGTGCCAATCGCGGCGGGCGTGCTCTACCCATTCTTCGGAATCCTTCTCAGCCCGATCATCGCCGCGGCCGCGATGAGCTTCAGCTCCGTCTCGGTGGTGAGCAACGCCCTGCGGCTGCGACGGCTGCGGCTGTGACCCGTCGCCGATGCCATCCGACCTGCCGCTTGACCATTTCCCACGCCTAAACTATATTCGCGAACACGAATATGAAAACCAAGGCGATAAACCGCGTCGACTTGATGTTTCGGGCGTTTTCCGACCTGACGCGGCTGCGCATTCTGCACTTGCTTCGCTGCGGGGAATTATGCGTTTGCGATCTGGTCGGCACGCTCGCCGTGCCGCAGCCGAAGGCCTCGCGGCACCTCGCTTATTTGCGGAGGGCCGGCCTGGTGGTCGCCCGCCGCGAAGGTTTGTGGAGCTATTATCGCCTTGCGCCTGCTCGCAACGCGTTTCACGGCAAGCTGCTCGAATGCCTGGCAAGCTGTTTCAACGACGTACCGGAACTGGCCACGGACGCGAAGCGACTCGCCGTCCGCGGGAAACGTTGCTGTTAGTTTTTTTTGCGCCCATCTATTCGCTTACACGCATGAATAAGCTCGTCGCCGAAGCCATTGGCACGTTTGCGCTCGTCTTCGCGGGCACCGGGGCGATCGTGGTCAACGACGTGTCGCATGGGCAGGTGACGCACGTCGGCATCGCGTTGACTTTCGGTCTGGTGGTCATGACGATGATCTACGCGGTCGGCGACGTGTCGGGCGCGCACCTGAATCCGGCGGTGACGCTGGGGTTTTGGTTCGCGCGTCGCCTGCCGGGCCGAGCTATTGCGCCGTATCTGCTGAGCCAAATGGTCGGAGCGCTGGCCGCCAGCGGCCTGATGCGGGCAATGTTCGATCATCCGACGCTGGGGGTCACGCGCCCGGCCGGATCGGCTCAACAATCGTTCGCGCTCGAAGCCGTGATGACCGCGATGCTGATGTTCGTCATTCTGACGGTGACGTCGGGATCGAAAGAGAAGGGGCTGCTGGCCGGGATCGCGATCGGCGGGGTGATCGCGTTCGAGGCGCTTTTCGGCGGGCCGATCTCGGGGGCCTCGATGAACCCGGCCCGCTCGCTCGCCCCCGCCGTCGTCAGCGGGAATCTCGAATACATCTGGCTATACATCATAGCTCCGCCGCTCGGCGCACTCGTCGCAGTAATCGGTTTCCATTGCGTTCGAACCGAGGAGGAGAATCATGAAAAAGCTTAACGTGCTATTCCTTTGCACCGGCAATTCATGCCGCAGCCAAATGGCTGAAGCGTTGCTCCGGGCAAAACATGGCGACCGGTTTGAAGCCTTTAGCGCGGGCATGGAGCCAAAAGGCATTCATCCGCTCACGCTCCAGGTGCTCAACGAAATCGGGATCGACACGAGCGAGCTGCGGTCGAAATCAGTCACGGAGTATCTCGGCAAGCTGTGGGTGCATTATCTGGTGATCGTCTGCCAAAACGCGGCCGAAAGTTGCCCGCGCATTTTTCCCGGCATGGTCAAGCGTTTCTTCTGGCCGTTCGACGATCCGCCGGCTTTCCAGGGCACCGACTTGGAAAAGCTGGAGAAATTCCGCGAGGTCCGCGCCGCGATCGCCGCCGCGATCGACGACTGGGTGAGCGACCTCGAAGCGTCCGGCCAGTTGGACAGCGTCGTTGGCGGACAGGTTGAATAAGCGCGGACACTACCGACCGCGATCCAAAACGACCGCGCGGATTCGATCGGGTCCGTCGTTGTCCGCGCACTCCCAGGCGGCGATGACCGGGCCCTTGCCGTTCGCCGCGCCGGCAACGACGCAATTCGATCCGCGCTCGGCCAGTTCCGCCGGCGTGTCCGAGTTCGGTCGCAACAGCATGACGTGCCCTGGACGACCGGTGGTCCATGTCAAGTAGACTCCGTCGGCTCCGGCGGCCGCCCAACCTTGTCCCCCCTCGCCCAGCAGAGTTTCCGACTCCCCGGGACTGCACCGGAATATCTCCTTGTCTCGTCTCCAGATCGTGACGACGCGGCCGTCGGTGTCGCAAGCCAATCCGCCGCCATCCATCGGACAGGCGTCGAGCGGCCATGTGCCATGGCCCAATTTGGCGGCTCGATCGAATGTTCGCCCGTTGTCTTTGGAGTTGACGAAATACATATCGCGGTTGCCCGACAACTGGTTGCGCCACATCACGTGCAGGCCGCCATCCGGGCCGTAGGCGACTTGCGGCTGGCAGCATTGACAGACACTCCCGTCGGGCGATTTGTAAATCAATCTTTCGTCGTGCCAACTATCGCCGCCATCCGTCGATCTCGCGCCGTACACTTGCGTCTTCTTCTCACGCAAATCCAACCAGACGCAATAAAACGTGCCGTCTGGCGCCGCGGCCAAGTGATGAAGCCCCTCGCGGGCCGCGGCCGGGACGCCGTTGACCTGCACCGGTCCCTTCCACGTCTTCGCACCATCATCGGATCGCCACGCCAATAGATCGCCGTCCTGGCCATGTCCGCGCTCGCCGCCTACCGCCGTGACAACGACCGATTTCTCAGCCGCGGCGATGCGTGGCCCGCGGCGCATTCCGAGGGCCAAGGCGCCTACCTGGCCAACCTTGCTCGGCTGGCCGAAGCTTTTTCCCCCATTGTCCGATACGGTGCAGAAGATGGAATTCCCGGCTCCAAAGACCAGATAAACCTTCCCGAGCGGACTGACCGCAACTTGCGGCTGCCGCGCTTCCGGGAAGGCGGGCTTCATCACGACGCTGACCGATTCCACCGCGGCAACCGGTCGCGGAAGGCACAACAAAGTCGCAAAGAACGTTTCGGTGATGAGAACGATTCGGCCCACGGTTTTCACCCCTTTGAGAATCTTTGCCTTTTGGTTTGATTCACATTTCGCGGCAGACAGAAGGCCGATAAAGTATAATGGAGTGGAAGGGTGCGGAGCGAGCAAAGAGTTGATTTGCATTGTAGGGCCTGTCAGCTACAATTAGCTGCGCACCGGAAGGAATGACTTGTGACGAACAGCAAGGCTCTAACTAGATTGCTCCACCGCTGGGCGTTCTCCGGCGTGATTTGGGCGATGGTGCCGCTGGCAGTTGTCAGTGGCATGCCGACGACGAGTTGCGGCTGCTTCAAATGCTGTTGCGGTGCAACGTGCTCCGTCGATCATTCTTCAGCGACTGACTCGTGCCGGTCGAACGAAGCCGCACCGGCCGCCGAGAGACACAACTCATGCACGGAGATTGGTCGGAACGGCAACCGACCCTCGTGTTGCTGCGGTGGCGACCACAACATTCGCGCACTCCCTCAGACCAACCGTGCGCCAACTGGCAAGGGATTCTCCGACGATCAGCATCGTTGCCAAATGGTGATCGCCGTCCGTCACGCGGTGCAGCCGACCGTGACCAAGCCACACAATAATCGCGCGCCGGCGTTGAGCGCGCTGACAGTTGAATTCGCGCACCGCGGGTTTAGAGATTCTGATCGACCGGAGAACGTCCACACCGGTCCGCCGGTCGATCTGATTGTGACGCTCGGGCATCTTCTCATTTGATGCCGCTTCCGCGCGGCTTCAATCTTCCCGCCGCGCCCGCCGAACGGCGCCTTTCCGACCATTCCGCTCATTGCACGGACTGATCGCCCGTGAAGAGGTCGGATTGAATTTCAGACGGCCGTCGTCACAAGGCTCCATGCGCTGAGTTCAATACTGGGCAGGCAAGCAGTGTTGACGCCAACTTTCCTCTCGGAATGGTACCGAGCCGGATGCTCATTCGCGAAACTGACATTCCCCCAAAGTGGCGGTACTCGTAACATTCGGACCCCAAAATCGCTTACGGAATCGTTCGGTCGAATCGACCAAGAAATACCGGTGCTTCATGGCTCATCAAGATCCGATTTCCAACACTCCTCCCGAATCCACTCCGCCCTCTATCGTCGCGGACGTTTTCAAGCCCGATCATGCGGCGACCCCACCGATCACCGGCTGGAAGCGCGTGCGCTTTCTATTCAAGGTGATCGAGATCCGCATGCGGTTTATCCTGATCCTCGTCGTGACGTTTGTCTTGATCGGCAAGTGGGAAACGATCAAGAACTTCTGGGAGAAATGGACCCGACCGGCGGCCTCCACTGCCGCGAAAGCGCAATCCGATACGGAATACTTCTGCCCGATGCACCCTTCCGTTGTGCGCGACGGACTGGAGCCCGACGGCTCGGTTCCAAAGTGCCCGATCTGCGGAATGCCCTTGTCGCTGCACAAGAAGGGAGCGCGCGCGGATTTGCCCGAGGGGGTCACCGCCCGCGTGCAGCTTTCGCCCGAGCGGATTCAGATGGCCGGGGTCGCCACGGCCGAGGTCGAATATCGCCCGTTGGTGAAGGAGATTCGCACTTACGGCGTCGTCGATTACGACCAGTCGCGGCAGTCGCAAATCGTCAGCCGCACGGCCGGGTTCGTCGATAAGCTGTATGTCGATAAGACGTATGTCAGCGTCCGCCAAGGGGAGCCGCTGGCGCTGATCTACAGCCCGGATTTGCAGAGCACTGCCGACGACCTGGTGCTGGCGCTCAATCGCGGAGCGACCGATCTGGTCGAGAGCGGCAAGCAGCGGCTCAAGAACTTGGGGATCGCCGACAACGAGATCGACGAGGTCGTCGCCTCGCGCGAGCTGCTCGTTGCGTTGAAGCACGACGACAAGGCGCAGGCCGATCAGGCCACGGAGAGTTTGCGAAAGCTCGGTATGTCGGATTCCGAAATCGACGATATCAAATCGACGCGACGCGCGCCAACCGGCCTCGTCATCCGCTCGCCGGTGAGCGGGCACGTCATCAACAAAGCAATCGTGCAGGGCGCCAAAGTCGATGCCGGCATGACGCTGTTCGACATCGCCGATCTGACGCATGCCTGGATCGAGGCCGACGTGTTCGAGAACGACATTCCGCTCTTGCACGCCGGGCAGGAGGTCGAGGTAACGGTCGAAGGGCTGCCGAACCAGGTGATTCACGGCCAGATTCTCCTCGTGCATCCGCACGTCGAGACGGCCAGCCGCACGAACCGCATCCGGATCGATTTGCCGAATCCCGACCACGAGCTGCGCCCGGGCATGTACGCCAATGTTACGGTGAAGGTACCGTTTCAAGAGATCGAGCCGTTCAAGAGCACGCTGGCCGCGGCTCAAGCGGGTCCGAAGGGGACCGACGACAAATCGCTGATCGAATTCCAGAAGACCTGCCCCGTCACCGGCAACAAGCTCGGCAGTATGGGGGCGCCCGTGAAGCGACAAGCGGGCGATAAGATGGTGTTTCTCTGCTGCAAGAATTGCATCGAGAAGTTCGACGCCGCCAAGGATGAATATCTGGTCGCCCTCGCGCCGCCGCCGCAGGGCGTCGTGCTCACCGTGCCGGAGCGGGCCGTGATCGACACCGGATCGAAGAAGGTCGTTTACGTCGAGCGCGAGCCGGGCACGTTTGACGGCATCGAAGTGCAGTTGGGACCGGAGGCGGGCGGTTTCTTTCCGGTCGTGAAGGGGCTGCGGGCGGGCGACCGCGTTGCGGACCGAGGAGCGTTCTTGGTCGATGCCGATTCGAAGCTCAATCCGGCGGCCGCGGCAGCGTACATCGGGGCCAGCGGCGGGCCGTCGGCGGTCGCGCGCACCGCACCCCTCACCCCCGGCCCCTCTCCCGCAAGGAGAGAGGGGAGTGACGAAGCTGCTCCCGCCAAGAACGAGGGAAGCAGCGAATCGCCGACTCGAGGCAGTGCCGCGACTCAAACCGAACCGATGACGCTCACCAAACCGACGGCCGAGAACCTCAAGAACCTCGACAAGCTCACGCCAGCCGACCGCGCCGCGGCGCTGGCCCAACAGAACTGCCCGATCACGGATGCGGCCTTGGGCTCGATGGGAGTTCCGTTCAAAGTGGAATTGGTTCCCGGCACGACCGCGTTCCTCTGCTGTGACCAGTGCAAGGAAGAAGCCACCAAGGACCCGCGGAAGACGATCGAGAAACTGGCGCAGATGCAGCAAGCAATCAAGGAGGAAACCAAGAAACGGTAGGGTGCGTCAAGTCCGCGCAGACGCACCGCACTTCGGTCGTTCACGGTGCGTCTGCGCGGAGGAACCGCTTGACACACCCTACGCAGATCGCCTTCCCCAATCCCTAGTCCCCGGCCCCCAGTCCCGATTCAGTGATAGAAAAAATCATCGAATTCTCGATCCGCAATCGGTTCCTCGTGATCATCGCGACGTTGGCGGTGGTCGTGTGGGGGATCCATTCGGTCGTCAATACGCCGATCGACGCGATCCCCGACCTGTCGGAAAATCAGGTGATCGTATTCACCGACTGGATGGGGCGCAGCCCCCGCGAGATCGAAGACCAGGTGACCTATCCGCTCTCGGTCAATCTCCAGGGATTGGCGGGCGTGAAATCGGTGCGATCGTCGAGCGAATTCAACTTCTCGATGATCAACATCATCTTCGAGGACAACATCGATTTCTATTTCGCCCGCGAGCGCGTTTCCGAGCGGCTGGCGCTGGCCAGCACATTTCTGCCGCAAGGCGTGACGCCGTATCTCGCCCCGGACGCCACGGCGCTCGGGCAAATCTTCTGGTACACGGTCGAAGGTGAAGGGCAAGACCTCGGGCGATTGCGGGCAATACAGGATTGGACTGTCCGCTATCAGCTCAATTCCGTTCCCGGCGTGGCGCAGGTCGCCTCGGTCGGCGGCTATCCGATCGAGTATCAGATCGACGTCGAGCCGAACAAGCTGCGAGCCTACGGCATTACGCTCGGCGATCTCTACGCGGCCGTGGCGCGCTCGAACTCGTCCGTCGGCGGCCGCGTGATTCATCAGGGCAACGCCGAATATCTGGTCCGCGGCGTCGGCTGGATCAAGTCGAAGCGCGATATCGAGCAGATCGTCGTCAAGGCCGACCCAGCCACCGGCACACCAATCACAGTCGGCAACTTGGCGACCGTCGGCCTGGGCACACAGTTCCGCCGCAGCGTGCTCGAAAAGAACGGCAATGAAGTGGTCGGCGGCGTGGTGATGATGCGGCACGGCGAAAACCCCCTCGACGTCACCCAGCGAATCAAGCAGAAGATCGTCGAATTGCAGCCCGGCTTGCCCGAGGGAGTGCGGATCGTGGCCTTCTACGACCGCACGCGGCTGATCCACGGAGCGATTCACACGCTCACCGAAGTGCTCACGCACGAGATGATCATCGCCTCGCTGGCCGTGCTGTTGATCTTGATGCACTTCCGCAGTGCGGTAGTGATCTGCCTCACTCTGCCGCTCTCGGTGCTGGTGTCGTTCATCTTGATGCGGCACTTCAACATCCCGTCGAACATCATGTCGCTGGCGGGAATCGCCATTTCGATCGGCATCCTGGTGGATCAGGCGATCGTGATGGTGGAGAATGCCACCCACCACCTCACGGCCCATTTCGGCGATCGCCGCGTGACCGGCGACATCCGCGAGCTGGTTATTCCGGCATGCCGCACGGTCGGCCGGCCGATTTTCTTTTCGGTGATGATTATCCTGATCTCGTTCATCCCGGTGTTCGCTCTTTCCGGGCAAGAGGGGAAAACGTTCCATCCCCTGGCGTTCACGAAGAGCTTCGCGATGATTGGCGTGGCGATCCTGTCGATCACGCTCGTGCCGGCGTTGATCCCGACGTTCATTCGCGGGCGGCTGCGGCGCGAGGAAGAGAACTGGCTGGTGCGCACGCTGATCGACATCTACAAACCGGTGCTCAATTGGGCGATGCCGCATCGCAATATCGTGCTCTGGCTGTTCGCCGTGCTGCTGCTCCTCGGCGCGGGCTTGTTTCCGCTCAACGCGCTGACGGGATTCTCCTGGCATGCTTCGTACATGTTTGTGTTCGCCGTCGTGACGATCGCGACGGTTTTCTTCATCGATGGCCGGATGTGGCAGCGATTGTCGTTCGCGAGTTTGGTCGTGCTGGGATTCATCGCGTCCGATTTCCGCCGGATCGGCGAGCAATACATGCCGCCGCTCGACGAAGGCAGCATTCTCGATATGCCTGTCACGGTGCCGCGGGCGTCGGTCACCGAAGCGGCCGACGATCTCAAGGCCCGCGACGCCATGCTGCGGCAGTTTCCCGAAGTCGAGCAAGTGGTGGGAAAGGCGGGGCGTGCAGAGACGCCGACCGATCCGGCGCCGCTCGAGATGGTCGAGACGGTCGTCAACCTCCGGCCCACTGATTTCTGGCCGAAACGATTGCTGCGTTACGAGGACGCAATGGCGCAGACGGGAGTTGTGCTGGCGGCGCTCGAGAGTCGCGGACTCGTCAAGGCGCCGGCCGACAGCGCGGCGCGGCAAAACATGATCAACGATGCCACGATGGCCGCGATGGGCCGCTTGGACGGGACGTTGCGGAACTTCGTCCTGGCGAAATACACGGCATTCGAGCAAGGACTGTCGCCGCGGCTGACTCGCGAGTTGATTACCCAGCTTGCCGAAATCTGGCAGCGGTCCGGCCGGCTGGCAAAACCGCTCGACGAGGCCCGCATCGCGCAGCTCACTGACAAGCTCTACGCGAAGTTTGGCCCGATTCTGGCCACGGGCGCCGCGCAGGAGAATGTCAACGAATTGGTTCGCCAGGTCGCCGAAACGCTCGATCACAACAAGCTGGTCGATCTGCGCGATCCGAAATTGATGGACCTACCGCGCAACGACGTGCAGATAGCGCTCGCCGCGCTCGGAGAGCAACTCGGGATGGAGCCGCAAACGCTATTTACCTCGATGCTCGCGTTTATCCAAGACCGCCGCGAGCAAGCTTGGAGCGAGATGGTCGGCAAAATGAACTACGAAGTCTTCGACGAAGCGGTCGCGACTTACGATCAGGATTGCATCGAGGAACTGCGGAGCAGGCGTCGGAAGTCGGAGGTCGGAGGTCAGGGGTCGGCGGCCGGAGGTCGCTTCAACCTCCCTCTCCCTCTGGGAGAGGGCCGGGGTGAGGGTGCAGCGCCGAGCGACTCTGCCAACAATGCCCCTCACCCTAACCCTCTCCCAAAGGGAGAGGGAACCGCGAATCGCGAAGCCCCAGCCGACGCAATCGCGCTCCAAACGCTTCGCGCCGATCTCGACAAAGATTTCGCCCGCGGCCTGCTCCTCTGGCGAAAGTCGAAGGACGACCTTGTCAAGGAAATGGACAGCACGATCCAGGTTCCCGGCTGGAGTAACATCTTCACCCAGCCGATCATCAACCGGATCGACATGCTCGCCACCGGCGTACGGACGATGATCGGCGTCAAGGTGTTTGGCAGCGATTTAAACCAAATCCAGGCCGTCTCGGAGAACGTCGCCGAGGTGCTCCGAGCCGTGCCGGGCACCGTGGCCGTCGTGCCCGACCAGATTGTCGGCAAGGGATACTTGGAAATCACGGTCGATCGCGAAAAGGCGGCCCGCTACGGCGTGAACGTCGGCGACGTGCAAGACGTGATCGAAGTGGCGCTCGGTGGCAAGCCGATCACCGAAAAACTTGAAAACCGCGAGCGGTATCCGATCCGCATCCGATACGCTCGCGATGCACGGGCCGGACTCGAAGAGATCAAGAACCTTCTGGTCACCGCCGCCGCCGGCGCGATGACGGGGGACGCCTCTTCGGCGATGAGCGGAATGGGCGGCGGACCGGCGAAAACGCCGGCTGTCGGATCAAGCCGCCCGCTTCAAATTCCGTTGGCAAGCGTTGCCGACGTGCGGATTGTCGAGGGTCCGTCAGAGATCAAGAGCGAAAACGGGATGCTCCGCTCCTATGTGCAAGTCACAGTGAACACGCCCGACCTCGTCGGCTACGTCGAGCAGGCCCAGCGGCTGGTGGATCAAAAGGTCAAGCTGCCGCAAGGGATGCACCTGGAATGGAGCGGGCAATTCGAGCACAAGCTGCGGGCCGACCGCACGATGCGAATCGTCCTGCCGCTGGTGCTGGTCCTGATCTTCATCATCCTCTACCTGACCTACCACGACCTCATGGACGCCGTGCTGATGATGATGGCCGTGCCCGAGGCGTTGGTCGGCGGGGTCTTCTTCCTTTGGCTGACCGGTCACAGCTATAGCGTGGCCGTGCAAGTCGGCTTCATCGCCTGTTTCGGCATGGCCACGGAGACGGGCATCATCATGCTCGTCTACCTGCGCGAGTCGCTCGAACGGCGGGGCGGAATAAAAAACATCAAATCGCTCGAAGAGTTAAAGGAAGCGGTGGTCGAGGGGGCGGTTCATCGCCTGCGGCCGAAGCTGCTCACCGAAGGGGTCGCGATCGTGGCCCTGGCGCCGATGCTCTGGACGAGCGGCGTCGGGCATGAAGTGATCTCGGCGATGGCGGCGCCAGTGTTGGGCGGTCTGTTAGTCTCGGATGAGGTGGTGGACCTGTTCCTGCCGGTTCGTTTCTACTGGGTCCGCCGGTATCGGTGGCTTAAGTTGCACGGCCTGACGGAGGAGCAGGCAGCCGCCGGAAACGACAAGGTGACTGCGTGACAACGGCAATTCGCGGTTTTCTGCTTTCGGCCCGCTTTTTCGGTCGGCCGGATTTTGCTTGGATTGTGCGCCGCGAGTAAGTATCTTATTAAGTAGGCAACCAGCGGGCTTTTCGATTCGAGATTTCATATTTGCGACCTGAGATTTCAGGTTTCACACTTTACACTTTCACTCGGTCCGAATAACGGGAGGATCTTCTCATGGCATCGGCTTCTCAATTCAAGTGGGCCGGCGCGATCGCGCTGGCGGTGGCCGCCGCGCTCCCCTTGGCGTTGTCCAAAGCCGCGGAACCGAGCGACAAGAGTCATGATGCCGCAGTGAAGTCGCCCGATAAGGCGCCGATCGATAACGCTGGGTCCGATAAGGCGACCCCCGATAAGAATTCGGTCGATCTCTTCGACGCGATGAAAAGCGGCGACGTTCAAGTGAAGTATATAGCCCACAATTCCAAAGAAGGGCAATTGCTGGTCACCAACAACACCGATGCGCCGCTGACGGTGAAGCTCCCCGACGCCTTTGCGGCGGTTCCCGTGCTCGCGCAGAACCAGGTAGGCGCCACTAAGTCCAACAAGAGCTACGGCGGCGGCGGCAACAACCAAAACCAGGGTGTCGGTGGCGGCGGCGGCCTCGGAGGTATTGGCGGCGGAGGCGGTGGCCAGCGTGGCGGCGGCGGCGCCTTCGACGTGGCGCCCGAGAAGGTCGCCAAGATCAAGATCGAGACGGTCTGCCTCGAACATGGAAAGAAAGAACCCGCCCCCAACGTCCCCTACGAGATCCGCCCGATCGAAACCTTCACCAGCGATGCCAGCGTCCAAGAACTGTGCAAGATGCTCGCCACTGGGCAGATCAATCAGCGCGCCGCGCAGGCCGCCGCCTGGCACCTGGCCAACCACATGACGTGGGAGCAATTGCTCGACAAGAAGATCCACCACCTGATCGGCGGCAATGAGGCCTACTTCACGCCGGAAGAAATCCGCGTGGCGATGCAACTCGCCGATCGAGCCACGAAATCAGCCGAAGCCCGCGAAACCAAGTCGTCGTCAACCTCCACTTCGCAATCCGCTTCGTCGACACCGTCATCCTCGTCGTCGGCCGGGAAGAACTGATTCGTTTCGATTTACCGGCGACGCCTCCAGATCAATCCGAACAACCCCGAAGCGCCGGCAGTCAAAAGGAGGCAAGGGGCCGAGGGCTCGGGCACGGCGGTCGCGGTCAGCGAAAGGTTCCTGACGCGCAGTCCGTCGAAGCCGTCTGTTTCGTCGACGACGAAATCGAGCGTGTTGATCCCGCTCTGGAAACCCGACGAAATGGTGAAGGGAGTCAGGTTCGGCGCGTTGGCGGCATTCCAATTCCCGTCGGGGACGGAGACGCCGGTCGAATTGCCGTTCAAGTTGATCGAGCCGAATTGGTCCGCCGCCCACGAGCCGCCGAGCGAGGCGGACGCCGGATTAAAGCCGGCGAGACTGAACTTGAGTTCGAAGGTGTAGTTCCCGTGGGGGCTGGTGTCGGAGTTGTCGCTCCAGCCGATCCATGCCGAGTGTGCGTCGTTAGGCACCCATTGGCCCCACAAGTTCGGCGGGCTATACACGGCTGCTGACCCGCCGCCCGGAATGCCGGGGCCCGTCACGGTGTAATGGGGATCGGCGCTACCGCCGGGCAGTGCGTTGCCGATGGAATCGGTCCCCGTCGCGGGCAGAGGAATCACCGTCGCGCGCGCTGAAGGAGCGTGCATCGCTAGCACCAGGGCGAACGCCACGAGCGCGGCGCAGAAGCTTGTTCGTAGAATCATGAGCGGCCCTCCGAATTCAGATGTCAAATTTCGAGTGGGCGATACAGGGCTCGAACCTGTGACCCCCAGCTTGTCGAGCTGGTGCTCTAACCAACTGAGCTAATCGCCCGCGGCGATGCCGGCCAGTTTCGCGGCATCGATTGCGGTACCTAAATTTGACGGTCGCGGCAGTTAGCGTCAAGAGGCGGGGGCTGGAGGGTGAACGTTGGCTTCTGAAAATATAGATGCGATAGCCCTGGCATGTGCATCGGGCTATGATGATGGTGATCGATGTCGGCTTGGATTGTTTCCCGGCCGGCATGAAATCGGAAAAGTTGGAGATTGATTTGGGAATCCAGTGCCGGCAAGGTCGAGCACGGTCCCAAGAACTCAAGGAGGAAGAACCATGTTGACGCTCAAGAAGCGGCCCGTTCGACAGCAACCATCACAGTCACAGTCGAAGCCGCCGATCCCCGAGCGACAGGCAGAAGATCGTGGCGCCTGGATAGACGAGGTTCGGCCGCTGGCCTACAGGAAATGGCAGGAAGCGGGCTGCCCGGCTGGCGATGGAGTTGAATTCTGGTTAGCTGCCGAAACGGAAATCCTGCACGGCGCGCGTCGTTAGACAAGTCAGCCGTTCGCGAGGGCGGGCGCGGCGGGCGTAGTTGCCGCCGTTTCGTCGCAGCGCCAGTCCACGACGTGCAATTCCACCGTCCGCCGGCCGTTGAAGCTATTGATGATCGGGCGAAATGCCAACGAAAGAGGGCTGGCGGTCGCCCCGAGTTCGACGGCCCAATCGCCGCCGCCGAAAGCTACGCCGCGCAGTTTGACGCCATGCTGCGCGAGCCGCAGGCTGAGATGCCGGCCCCCGCCGCCGATCCGTTTCGGCGGCTCGGCCAAGCGGACACCCGTCGCGGATAGGAGCGGCCGCTGGTTGCCTTGGCCGAACGGGGCGAGTTGCTCGATTTGTTCGACAGTGTGCATCGTCAGCGCGCTGAACGGCGTTTCACTGTCGATCCATAGCTCGGCGACGCGGTCCTCGTCTCTTATAATCCCGGCGGCAAATTGGCAGAAGTCGTCGCGGAAGCCATCGATCCGCTGCTCGTCGATTTTCAAACCGCCAGCCGCCGCATGCCCGCCGTGGCTCGTGAGATGTTCCGAGCACTCGGCAAGCGCCTGATGCACGTGGAATCCCGGCACGCCGCGGACCGAGCCGATCGCCGGCTTCACCCCGAGGCCATCGAGCGCAATCATCACGACCGGCCGGTGATGTTTCTCGGCCAATCGGCCCGCGACGATCCCGATGACGCCGGGGTGCCAATCGCGCCCGGTCAGGACCAGCGCCGCGTCGTTCAGCGGATCGAACTGCTCTTGGGCTTGTTTCGAGGCGGCGAGGTAAACGCTGCGCTCGAGACTTTCGCGGCTGCTATTGAGTTCGTGCAGATAGTCTGCCAATGCCGCGGCCCGCTCGGTCGACGACGTGGTGAGCAGTTCGACGGCCAATTGTGCTTGCCCGAGCCGCCCCGCCGCGTTGAGCCGGGGGGCGAGCGTGAAACCGATATCTTCGCAATCCAAGCAGGCCTTTTCGTGCAGGCCGGTCAACTTTATCAGGCGCTGCATCCCGAGGCCGGCGCCCTGCGCGAGGCTTGCCAACCCATGCCGTACGAGGATTCGGTTTTCATCCAACAGCGGCACGACGTCGGCCACGGTGCCGATCGCGGCCAGCCCGACCGCTTGCACGAGGAAGCTGCGCATTCGCGGGCTGACTTTACTTGATTCATTCGCGCGCTGGCAGATCGCCCAGGCCAGCTTGAACGCCACTCCCGAGCCGCTAAGTCCCGCGAAGGGATAGGCCGTGCCGGGGAGCCGCGGATGCACGATCGCCGCGGCGGCGGGGAGTCGCTCGGCGAATTCGTGATGATCGGTGACGATTAGTTCGAGACCCAGCTCGCGGGCCGTCTCGGCTTGCTCGATGCTCGCAATGCCGCAATCGACGGTGACGATGACGGCCGTTCCACGAGCGGCGAGAGTGCGCAGGGCCTCGTCGTTCAGCCCATATCCCTCGTCGATCCGATGCGGCACATAGTAGCCGACTTTGGCCCCGAGCAACGTCAGGCATTCGAACAGCACCGCCGTGCCGGTGATTCCGTCGGCGTCGTAATCGCCATAGACCACGATCGGCCGCGCGGCGCGGATCGCTTGCATCAACCGCTCGGCGGCCGCACTCACGCCCGGCAATTGCTCCGGATCGCGCAGACCGCTGAGCTTCGGGTTCAAGAATTCCTGGGCCTGCCGGGCATCGCAAATGCTCCGGGCAATGAGCAACTGAGCGACGACGGCCGAGACATTCGCCTCGCGCTGCAGCGCGGTGATCCGATCCGGATCATGGGGGCGAATCCGCCACCGTTTGGCCATGAGATTCGAATCCGTTCAGCGTTTGGAGGGAGCGATGCCGGTTGGCTCGTGGCGGACGCTGACAGCGTCGGCTACGATTTCACTTCTTCTTCTCGGTATGCGGCGTATGGCGGCGGAGGCGGGGAGAATACTTTTTCAACTTGAGCTTTTCGCCTCCCGACTTGCGGCGAAGCGCGTAGTTGTAATCCCCGGTCTCGTCGCAAACGAGAAACACGGTTTCAATCTTCTTTTTGCTCTTTCCCATCTGGACGACTCCTGAAAAACAACCACGGCGAGGTAACGTTTGGCTCAATTCGCGGCCCGCATTTTAACCGCGAGTAGCACGCTCTGACCAGAGGGTAGTGTAGCTCGCCGCAGCGTTTACTTCTCCGCTAGCGGAAGCCGATAGACGGCGTAGGAATTGTTTCCAAACACTGCCTTCGCAGTCAGCCGCGGAATGTCTGGCCCGAGCTGCACGATGGTGTACTGGGCGTGGTACTTTTGGGCCAGCTCGTTCAGCCGAGCGGGGCTGAGCCAGGCCAGCGAATCGAGCCACTTTGGCGGGTTTTCCTGGGCGAGCGTGTAGACATCGAGGATCCGCTTCCACCATTCGACGATCCCGGCGGCATCCTGCGGGATGTCCTTCCAATTCACGACCTGGGCTCGGTCGGCGTACCAGCGGAGCGTGGCGGCCATTCGCGGCGTCAGGAATTGATCCTGCGGATCTGTATGCTCCTTTATCCAGCGGCATGTTTGCAGCCAGTCGTCGTAGGCGAGGTCCTTGTCGGCGCGCGGAACGACAAACGCGACATCCGAATCGATCAGACTTAGCGGCAGGTGCCGACCTTGCGTCCACAAATCGTAACCGGCCACCGCGATCAAACCGGCCAGCCACAGGCGGCGCGCGACCGGCCGCGTTTGCCCCATTTGATCGACGAACCACAAACCGACCATTGCCACGCCGAGCGGAATGAATACATCCGACGTCCGAAACCAATAGAATCGCAGCAGAGTGCCGGCCGAATCCTGGTCCCATGCGGCGAACCAGACCAATCCATAGCCGATCAGCGCCAAGAACATCGCCGCGCTCACGAACCAGCGGAATCTCCGCTGCCCCGCGTCGGCCGGCGCCACGGTCACGAGCACGAGCCACAATCCCCACATCATGAGATGCCGGCTGGGAAAGCCCTCTTTGAATCGGTCGGCCGCGAGATGGTGGGGCAATCGTTGCCAGATGTAGATGGCATTGGCTTGATGCAGCGTGTCCGCATCGACTCCATGCGTGAGCGACAGCGCGAACCATAGCCCCGGCATCGCCAAGACCAGTCCGCCGAAAAGGCCTGGCAACATCGCGCGAATCGGCGGGCGATCGTCCCCGGCGGTTAGCCACGCCAGCCCGGCGGCGACAGTCGCCCAGCCGCCGACAATCACGTGCAGGCAGCTTGCACCTCCCAGCAGCAGCCAAGCGCGATTCCAGCGGCCGCGCACGATCGCTTCCAGCCCCAGGAGCACCAGCACGTAGGCAAATCCCTTCGCTTCCACGCCGCCGATGACCCATTCGCCGGCCATGTGGGCATTTTCATTGAGCATCACGAACAGTTCGGCCGCCAGCACCGCTAGCCAAGCTCGCGGCAGCACGGCCCAACTCAACCGCCGCCATGCCCAGGCGAGCAGTCCCCAAGTAAGGAATCGCCCCAGCCAGGCAACTTGATCCAGCGGCAAACAGCGCGTCAGCCAGCCGAAAGTCCAATAGAATACCTGGTGGGCATCGGCCGTGTTGACAAAAAAATCGTTCGAGCACCAATTGGGGTCCCAATAGTGCCTGGCCTTCGAGAGGTAATGCGGCTCATTCACATCGGGAACGGGCCACGCGCCGTGCAGAGAGAAGACCAGAAAAATGAGCAACACCTCGACCACGGCTCGCCAGCGCGGCGCGGTCGGCGAATCGACGAGCGGAGAAACTGGATCGGCGAGCGAACTTTCCATCAATTGATCGTAGGTGTCCAACCTCAGATTTCAGATTTCAAAACCAGACTACTCGACCGATGGCGAAGAGGCCAGAGGATTACGTACTGATCCCCACTTGAAATCTGCCTTCATTTCCGTTTATTCACGTTCATTTCCGGCTATCTCACCGCATGCTGCCGTCGCTCCCTTGCCAGCGCCGCCGAGCGGCCCGTATATTCGCGGCATTCCACTTCGCGCCGCTGACAATCTGAATCCGTGGAGGCCGCCAGAGTGTCCACCTCATCGCCGGGACAATTGCTGCGGCAATCCGTGGCCGACTCCACGATCCAGGTGCCGGGCGCATTCAATGCGCTAACGGCCCGTTTGATCGAGCAAGCCGGCTTCGACGCGGTGTATCTCTCGGGGGCGGCATTTTCGGCCGGAGCGCTGGCGCTGCCCGACGTCGGGTTGTTCACGCTCAGCGAATTGGCCGCCGAGACCGCCCGCTTGGCTCGCGGCGTTCAGATTCCGCTGATCGTCGATGCCGATACGGGCTTTGGCGCGGCGATCCACGTCGAGCGGACGGTCCGCGAGCTGGAATCGGCCGGCGCTGCCGCGATTCAGATCGAAGACCAGCGATTGCCAAAACGTTGCGGGCACCTCTCGGGCAAATCACTCATCGAACCGGCTGAGATGTGCGCGAAGCTGCGGGCGGCGGCCGCGGCGCGGAGCGATCCCGATCTCGTACTGATCGCGCGGACCGATGCGCGCGGCGTCACCTCGCTCGAAGACGCGATCTACCGAGCGCAGGCGTATCTTGCGGCGGGGGCGGATTGGATTTTTCCCGAGGCGTTGACCGACCGGACGGAGTTCGAGAAATTCGCCGATGAGGTGGACGCGCCGCTCGTGGCGAACATGACCGAATTCGGCCGCAGCCCGCTCTTGACGCTCGACGAGTTGGCCGACCTCGGCTACGCGGCCGTGTTATACCCCGTGACGATGCTGCGGGTGGCGATGAAGGGGGTCGAAGCGGCCCTGGCCCTGTTGGCCGACGAAGGGACTCAAGCCGGAATCCTGGATTTGATGCAAACGCGGCAGGAGTTGTACGACCTGTTGGGATATGCCGACTACGAAGCACGCGACCGGCGCTATTTTGGCGGCGAAGAGGATGAATGAACATGACCGAAGCGCTCTATCGACCTGGATTAGAAGGAATCATTGCCGGCGAGACGGCGGTGAGCACGATCGCCGGCGGCTTGACGTATCGCGGTTATACGATCGACGATCTGGCCCACCGTGCGACGTTCGATGAAGTGGCTTACTTGCTGCTCTACGGCGAACTTCCGAAGCAAGATGAGTTGGCCGCGTTTCGGCACCGGCTCGCGCACCATGCGACGGTTCCACATGCCGTGATCGAGGCCTTGCGATTGATTCCGCACGACGCCCCGTTGATGGACGTGATGCGGACCGGTTGCAGCCTGCTCGCGCATTGGGACCCAGAAACCGCGGACAACAGTCATGCCGCCAATCTGCGGAAAGCGGAGCGGCTCTTGGCGCAGCTTCCGGTTGTGCTCGCGGCCCGGCATCGGCTGCGGCAGGGAAAGGAGCCGGTGGCCGCCGACAAGCATCGCCCGTTCGCGGCGAATCTGCTCTGGATGCTCCGCCGCCGTGAGCCGAGTCCGCAGGCGGTGCAAGCGATGGAGATGTCGCTCATTCTTTACGCCGAGCACGAATTCAACGCCTCGACGTTCACGGCCCGCGTCGTCGCCTCGACGTTGGCTGATTTGCACTCGGCAATAACGGCGGCGATCGGCGCGCTCAAAGGGCCCCTGCACGGCGGGGCGAACGAGCGGGTCATGGACGTGCTCAACGAGATCGGCTCGGCCGACAAGGCTGAGTCTTGGATTCGCGACGCGCTGGCCCGCAAGATGCGGATCATGGGCTTCGGGCACCGCGTTTACAAGGACGGCGATCCGCGGGCGACGTTGCTCAAACCGTTATGTGCGCAACTCGCCACGGAAACCGGTCATGCAGACATGGAGGCGATGGCCGACCTAATCGAGCGGATCGTCCGCGAGGAGAAAAAACTGCCGCCGAATCTCGATTGGCCGAGCGCCCGGCTCTACCACTATCTCGGACTAGCGGTCGATCTCTACACGCCGCTGTTCGTCGTGGCCCGCGTGGTCGGCTGGAGTGCCCACGTGATCGAGCAATTGGACAACAACCGGCTGATTCGCCCGCTCTCGCGTTACACCGGCCCGGCGCAGCGGCCCTGGGCGCCGCTCGAATCGCGATGAACGACGCGCAAGTTGATCACTTCTCGCTCCTCTCCGCGCCACGATCGGCCGATTGCGATTGTCCTCGCGATTTGGGAGGCGTCGTGTTGAACTGCGGTATCTCGAGCAACTAATGATCCGGCTGGTTCGGCGCGAATCTGCGTAGATTGCCGACGACGGGGTGGAGGACCGCTCCGCGATCCGTCGGCGTTTCCACAAACAGGCTCGACGACGATCCCTCGTGTCCGAGCACAAGATTCAAGCTCTGGTCCTCACGAATCAGGCGAATCACTCCACCTTCCTTGGAAGAATCAATCGCGACCAATGGTTTTTCGTCCTCGTTGACCACAACGACGGATCGCGCCCAAAGTTGCTTGGGCGGAATGATCTTATCGCGAAATGTCATTCCCAGCGTCATGAACAGCAAAGGATAGACGATCCAACGTTCTCGATCAGACATAACGACATGGCTCCGCGAAGAAGTTAACGGTCTGAACTCGGTGACGCGCCGCGTTGCTCGCCGCGAGCTGGTGAGCGAAGGATCAGCCGGGCAACTTCGGGCGGGCAAAACCAGCGCGACGGAGTTTCGCCGGAGATTCCCCGGCTAACGTGCAGCGCCGTGGGTGGCTCGTGAAACATGCCGGAGGCGTACTCCAGCCCGTGGCGGCTCGGGCAAAAGATCGGGCCGATCCAGGGCAGGCGAATCTGCCCGCCGTGCGTGTGACCGGCCAGCATCAGATCGAAATCGTGTTGCCGCGCCCAAGGCAACTGATCCGGCGTGTGGGCCAACAGCAAGCGAAACGGCCGCGAGCCGCCGATCTCCGCCGGGCAATCGCGCATCTCCGGCGCGGGCGGAATCCAGGGCATCTCGTTGCCGGCGACCACGACCGGGCGACCGTTGATGTCCAACTTTAGCCAACGCCCCGCCAAATCGACGAAACCGACTCCGGTGAGCGCGCGCCGCAGCCGAGGCACCTGCCGCATTCGGGGATCGTGGTTGCCGAGGACGAAATAGACGCCATGCCCGGCCGTCAGCGCGCCGAGCGCGTCTGGAATCCAGTCGATGCAGTCCGCGTTGTCGACGAAATCGCCCGTCAGCGCGATCAAATCGGGCGGGTTTTCCATTGCCAGCCGCGTCAGTTCTTGAAAGAATTCCTTCCCGATTCGGCCGGTAAAATGGAAATCCGAAAGATGAAGGATCGACAGGCCGTCAAGCGCCGGATCGAGTCGCGGCAATTCGAGCGACTCTTCGTGAAAATGGGCGATTAAGTCTTGATTGCCGGGCAGGCTGGTTAGCATGCGCCAAAAGAGTCCGTGGACAGGCCGATGCCCGAGCCGCTCGGCGATGTCGATCTTGAGCGTGTGGTTGGATTGCAAGACCACCGGCTGATAGCGGAGCAATTCGCGCCGCACCCAGCGGAAGATAACCACGGCGGCCGCGATCCAGCACGGAATCAGATACGCCAGCCACCAGCCGGCTCCTCCCGTCGTGACTTGCAAAACGGCCGGCGTGGCGCCTTCGCCGAGCAAAGGCCAGAGAGCGATCGCGGGCAGAAGCGGCAGCAAAACAAAGCCCAGAACCGTCAGCGACTTGACCAATCCGCGCGAAACTCCGACCGCGTGGCTGCGATTGAGCACCCCGACGCAAATCGCCGCGTGCCCCAACAGAGCCGATAACGACAGAATGATATCGAACGACCGCATGGATCAGCCGCTTCAGCAAGGAGACCAGAGAAATGACGAATGACTAATGACGAATGACGAAAGAATGACGAAGCACGAATGCCGAAGATCCGCCGCGACCGGTCATTCGTGCTTCGTCATTCCTTAGACATTCGGATTTCGACATTCGACATTGACCTCATAGCGGCTGCTGGACCGGCCGCGGAATGGCGACCGCCCGCTCGACGGTGTCGAGCAATTGGTCCAAGCGGAACGGCTTATAGAGCACCATTTGCTGTTGCAAGCCGGCCGCGCGGGCCTTGACGATCGAGTGCCCCGGATCGTAGCCGAATCCGGTCATCAGCACCAGCGGGACCGTGCCAAGCAGGTCCTTGAGCTTGAGCATCAATTCATACCCGTTCATGTCGGACAGGCGGATGTCGGCGATGATGCAGTTGTAGCCGTCGTCGTCCGATAGGTTGCGGACCATGCAGATCGCCTCGGCGCCGTCGTGGGCCGTCTCGACAATGCAGCCGTAACGCTCCAAGAGCGCGTGGGCGGCGCTGCGAACCGTATCGTCGGAATCCACGACCAGCACGCGGCGGGCGCGGAGGCTGGGGCGCTTATCGGGCTGTTTGGCATGCGGAGTCGCCTGCGTCGGGGCCAACTTTTGCCCGACCTTTTGGATCACCTGCTTGATGTCGCGGGCGTTTCGGAGGATTTTCTGGAGGCGCTCGACCACCTCCGGCTCGTGGCCGATGTAGCGCTCCATCACATTGACGGCGTCGTTCAGAATCTCATCGACCGGCAGGGCCACGGCGCCGTGAATCGCTTCGACGCTCTGGGCCGCGGCGTTGGCCTTTTCGGCGTGGAGTAGCTCGAGCGTGTTCAAGGCGACCGCCACGTCGCGCGTGAAAATCTCGAGAAACATCAAGTCGCTCTCGCTGAAGGCGCGCGGCTCGGGGCTTTCCACGTTGAAGGTGCCGATGACCTGGTCGTGCAAGATCAGCGGCACCGTCAACGAACTCTTGGCCCCCTTACAGCCTTCGAGATAGAGCGGGTCTTCGGTCGTGTCTTCGCAGAGATAGCTCTTGCCGGTGGCGGCGACGAAGCCCGTCACGCCATTGTCTTGCGGCTTGGCATAGAGCACGCGATCCGCGGCCGACTGCTCCATGCCGACGGCCAACAGCGGCTCAAGCTTGCCGGTCTGCTGATCGAGCAGGCGGATTTCGACTACGTCGAATTGCAGCAGGTCTTTCGTGTAGTGCAGGATGTTCGATTTCAGCAGCTCGATCCGCTCCTCGACGGTCATGTGCGCGAGTTCGTCGGGAGTCAGGTCGGCCAGCTCCATTCCTGCCTGATGGATGGCCGCCAGCTTCTGCTGCTGGAGCATTTCTTTCGTTACGTCATGGACCGTGATAATCAGGTGCAGCGGCGGGCTGCCCGGCTCCGAGACCGGAGCGGCATGGACGTGGAAGTACCGGTTGTCGCCGGAGCGCAGCGTCGTCGTGCTGTCTTTGCCGGTGGCCAGGGCCGAATGGAACGGGCAAAAATCCGGGCCGAGAATCTCGGGGCTGTTGAGCGCCGCGTAGAAATTCATCCCCACGACCGAGTCCCGGCCGCTCCATTCCTTCACGCGGCCATTGCCCCAGATGATCGTATTGTCGGCGTCGACCAGCACGATGCCATCGGGCATGCCTTGCAGAATTCGCTCGTTCTGCAACAGCTTGCCAATCCGAAACGCCTCGTTGAGATGCTCCCCATCGACGAAAACGCCCGCGTAGGATTCGTGGGCCAGTCGCGCCAGGGCTCGCATCGGGCTGCGAACCTCGTCCACCTCGACATTGTCGCCGATGTAGGATGCCAGATTCACGGGCGGCAGGTTCTGCCCGTCGTTCGCATCGCGAAGAAACAGGATTTTGCGCTTAGCCGGCAATCCGAGAGACTCCCATCCAACGGACTTATCAATGTAGTCGTTAGTATTATAGGATTAGCTCGCGGCGCAAACAACCACGGATTCGTTTTAACCCGGAGCCAGCGGCGATTGTGCCTTTGCTCGCGCGCCGCATCGCCGTCGCCGCTGGCTCCGGGTTAAACAATTCGGGTTTGTGGCGCTTATAGGCTGAATCGGCCTCGAACTCGCTGCTTATTCAGCCGGCGCCAAGGACTACCTGATTTTCCAGCAGCGCTCAGGATGATGAATGCGACTCCGGCCGAACATCCGGCAGATCGTGCAGGAGCCGACTAAAACGAATCACCCGGCCGCCGGGGTGAAAGCTGCCAAGCGGCCATGAACGTCAGTGGGGCTTCAAATTTGATTTGACGGGTGCCACGGCCACTGCTCTGAGTGGCCATGCGCCAACCCAGTCCATGTCCACGCCGACCCGCTGGCGCGGGTGCCCCGCGTGGGCATGGCACCCAAAAATATCAAAACAGCTTTGAAGCTCCCTTAGTGTTCGCCGGTCTGAGGATCGCGCAGCTCATCTGGCCAGCCGTAAATCCGCCGCAGTGCGTGATCCACGGCGTTGGTGATCGAGAGTCGGCTCACCGGCTTGGCCAGTACGGAGAACGCCTCGGCCATCCGTGCTTGTTGTGCCAATGCCTCGTCCATCCGCGCGGAAAGCAGAATGCAAGGGAGCCGCGATCGGAACAGCTTCACGCGCCGGAGCGTCTCCAGGCCCGTCAATCGCGGCATGTGCATATCGAGCAGCACCAAATGCACATTCTCCTGACCCAGAATCTTGAGCGCTTCCTCGCCATCCCCCGCGGAGAAAACCCGGAACCCGCGGGGCTGAAACAAACCGCACAACGTTTCGCGGAACGCCGTATCGTCATCAGTAATCAACAGGGAAGGAACAACCACGAAATCCGCCTTCTTGACTGCACTCTACCATCAGGGCCGCTGGCCGACAGCCTTTATCTCTCGTCGCATGGGCGCAGCCCCGACGCCAAATTGCATTGAGCAAGAAGAGTGCCGAACCCTGCTTGCTGCTGGGCCGCGAACGATCATCGTCCATAAGTGCCGATATGGCCGATGCTTGTAGCATATTCCGAGATGCCGAGAAAGTCAAAATAGGCGGACTGCAAAGAACCGCGAATGACAGTTTTCTCGGCAACCGCTGCCATCTGGGCAGGAGGAGCAAGTGCGAAGTACAAAGTACGAAGTACGAAACGAGCTTGGTCCCTATCTCGATTCTTCAAACAGTGCCACCAAGCTCGGATTGGAGCCGAGAACAGTCGAGCAAGGATCCGGCTGCGGTTGATCGAGCACACATAATTCTGGGTGAGGAGATTCGAAATGCATGACCGAGCATTCGGGCCAACGATGGAGTCATCCGTCGCGAACGTTCAGCATTTCAAACTTTGCGATCAAGGCGGTTGCGGGATTGGGGTCGCGGCTTATACTCTGAATCTTTCGGGAGCGCGCAAACGTCGGCTCCAAGGAAGCGCCAGCCCGCGAATCTCCGCTGTTTCGCGGCGCGAAAGGTTTATGTGGAAAAGAACGAACTCTCGTTTTTCGCTCGTCATCAGTTCCTGATCTACCGTCTGTTTTCGCTGGCCGGGTTGATTCCGATCGGCGCGTATCTGGTCGTTCATCTACTGACCAACGCGACCGTGCTCGACAGCCCGGCAACGTATCAGGCTCAGGTCAACCGCATCCATTCTCTCGGGATCATTTTGCCCGTGGTGGAATGGGGGTTCATCTTCTTTCCAATTCTGTTCCACGCGGCGATCGGATTCGTGATTATCTCCGGCGCGATGCCGAACGCCGCCGCCTATCCCTATAACGGCAACATCCGCTACACGCTTCAGCGGGCGACCGGGATGATCGCTTTCGCATTCATTCTCTGGCATGTTATCCAGATGCATAAAATGGGAACGGCCTTCGGGGGCGGGAAGTTTGACGCCGAGGCCGCTACTTCGTCGGTCGCCACGGCACTGGCGGCGTTTTCGACCCGCGTGCTCTACGGAATCGGCATCCTGGCCAGTGTCTTCCACTTGGCTAACGGCCTATGGACGCAAGGAATCACCTGGGGCATCTGGACAACGCAGTGTGCCATGCGGCGAGCCGGCTGGATTTGCCTGGCGTTCGGAATTCTCCTGGGGATCGTCGGGTTGAGTTCCCTGATCGGATTTGGCCAAGTCGACGTCAAGCAGACCCAGGGCATCGAACAGCGGATCGAAGAGGTGCAGAAGATGGAGGCCGGGCAAGTCCCCGTGGCAAGCTTCGACGAGTCGAAGAGCAAGTGAACGAAGCCAAAAGGGTTTTAACGACATGGCGAAGCAGCGCGTAATGATCGTGGGAGGCGGGCTGGCCGGATTGTCGGCCGCCATGAAACTCGCCGAGTTGGGGATCGACGTCGACGTGATGAGCCTCACGCCGGTCAAGCGCTCGCACAGCGTCTGCGCGCAAGGCGGAATCAACAGCGTCAACGCGCTCACGCGCCAGCAGGGGGATCGCGAATGGCTCCATCTCGACGACACCGTCTACGGCGGCGACTTTTTGCAGCATCAGCCCCCCGTGAAGGAAATGGTCGATTGGGGCCCGAAGATCATCGACCTGATGGATCGGCTCGGGGTGCCGTTCAACCGCACGCCCGAGGGCTTCCGCGATCAGCGGCGATTCGGCGGCACGCTCTTCAAGCGGACCGCCTTCGCCGGCGCCACCACAGGTCAACAACTTCTTTACGCGCTGGATGAGCAAGTGCGGCGCTGGGAAGTCGCCGGCAAGGTGACGAAATACGAGTTTTGGGATTTCCTCGGGCCGGTGCTCGACAACTCGGGCAACTGCCGCGGCTGCGTCGGTCAAGACATGGTGACGATGGAGATGCGAGCCTTCCCCGCCGACGCGGTGATCATCGGCTCCGGCGGGTGCGGGCTGATTTACGGCCGCTCGACGATGTCGATGGCCTGCAACGGTAGCGCCGCCAGCCGAGCGTTTGCGGCTGGAGCGAAATACGGCAACGGCGAATTTATTCAGGTCCATCCCACGGCGGTGCCGGGGGCCGACAAGCTCCGCCTGATGAGCGAAAGCGCTCGCGGCGAAGGTGGCCGCGTCTGGGTCCCACGAACTCCGCAAGATCCGCGCGATCCGCGCGAAATCCCCGAGGCCGAGCGATACTATTTCCTCGAAGATCGCTACCCGAAATATGGCAACCTCGTGCCGCGCGACATCGCCACCCGCGAGATCTTCAACGTCTGCACGCGCGAAGGACTGAGCGTCGAGAAAGACCGGCTTTGCGTCTATCTCGATCTGACTCACATCCCCCGAGCCGTGCTCGATCTCAAGCTCGAAGGGATTCTCGACATCTACGAGAAGTTCCAAGGGGTCGATCCGCGCGTCGTGCCGATGAAGATCTTCCCCGCCGTCCATTACTCGATGGGCGGTCTGTGGGTCGATTACGAGCGGACGCCCGAAGGGGGCCTGCGGATCGGCTCGCCGCGCAATCAGCAGACCAATATCCCGGGGCTGTACGCAATCGGTGAGTGCGACTACCAATATCACGGGGCGAATCGGTTGGGGGCGAATTCGCTGTTGAGCTGCATCTTCAGCGGCCTGATCGTCGCCCCGGGCGTCGAAACGCGGCTCAAATCGCTGACAGGTGGATCGGCCGCCGATCAGCCGGCCGGTCTCTTCGAGAAAGCCGTCAAGCATCATCGCGAGCGGCACGAAGCGTTGCTCAAGCGCCCCGCCGGCGGCGAGAACCCATACCTGATTCACGAGGAATTGGGCCGCGCGATGACCCGCGCCGCCACCGTCGTGCGGCACAACGACGAACTCGACAAAGCCTATGGCGAGGTGCAAAAGCTCGAATCGGCCGCCAAGCGCTGCTCGCTCTCCGACACGGGCAATTGGACGAATCAAAACGTGCTGTTCACCAAGGCGCTCATCGACATGTTTCCGCTCGCCAAGACGATCCTCAAGGGAGCGCGGCAGCGAGACGAATGCCGCGGCGCGCATTTCAAGCCGGAGTTCTCCCCGCCCGGCGTCGATGCGACCGATGCGAGCGAGCGTCGGCGCTTGGCCGAAGTTTGGTGCGACACCTTTGAGGAGAGCACGCGCAAGTGGCTGAAATCGACGATCGCCGTGTTGGATTCAAGCGGAGAGCCGCAGTTGACCTACGAGGAGGTAGACACGTCGTTGATCCCGCCCCGCCCGCGGCTATACGGTCTCGTCGGCGCGGAACTCATCGAACAAGTGTGGAAGGAACGGCAAGCGGCCAAGCAGGCTAAGCCGGCAAGCGGCAATGGGGCGCCCACGGCCATCCCGGCGAAAGTGACGAGTACATGACTGAGCATAACGGCAACGGCCATCCGGATATGATCGAAGTTCGCATCCTCCGCCAGGACGGCCCCGGCCAGCCCAGCTATTGGCAACGGCATCGCATCCCGCGCGAGAGCGATATGAACGTGATTAGCGTGCTCCAGCGGATCGCCGCTCGCGCCGAGACGATCGACGGCGAGAAGGTGGCCCCGGTAGCCTGGGATTGCAACTGCCTGGAAGAAGTCTGCGGCGCTTGCACGATGGTGATCAATGGCCATGTGCGGCAGGCTTGCTCGGCCTTGGTCGATCGATTGCTCGAAGAGAATCCCGAGGAAATCGAGTTGCGGCCGATGTCGAAATTCCCCGTCGTGCGAGATCTGGTCGTGAATCGCGGGCGAATGTTCGAGGCGCTCAAAAAGCTGAGCTGTTGGATTCCGGTCGATGGATACTACGATCTTGGACCGGGTCCGCGGATTTCGCCCGAATTGCAGCAGGAATGCTATCCGCTGAGCGAGTGCATGACCTGTGGCTGCTGCCTAGAGGCTTGTCCGCAATACGCGAAGATCGAACTTCAGCGGCACGAAGGCGAGAGCGCCGAGCAATTCGAGGCCCGCGAGCAGGAGGCCTATCGCCGTGCTTTTGTCGGGCCCCATGCCATTAGCCAGGTGATGCTCTTCAACTCCCATCCGACCGGTGCGATGAACGCCAACGAGCGGATCGACGCCTTGACCGCCGAAGGGGGCATCCAAATCTGCGGCAACGCCCAGAATTGCGTGGCCGTTTGCCCTAAGCGCATCCCGCTCACCCGCTCGATCGGCCAAGCCGGCTGGGCGGCCACGGTGCGAACCGTGAAGTGGTTTTTTGGGAGAGAGTAAGACGGAGGCCGGAGATCAGGCGTCGGAGACCAGAAGTCGGTCGTTAGCCGGTTCGCTTGCGAACCGAACGCGGCAATACCCTACTATAGGGGCATATCAATGAGTATACTGGATGCCCCGGCTCATTTTGACGAGAACACCCTAATTCCTCTGACGGTTTTTGCTTCCGTTCGCGGCCCAAAATTGGTAATGTTAATGGGATATTTTAATCTCGTCAGTTGTTCTTGATTGAGCCAGCATCGCAACCAGCGTTCCGCTGCGCCCGCAATGCAATCGCATTGAATTCAATTCGTCGATAACTTCATACCCTTCCTATTCCTCGAACCCCTTAGGAAAAGCCATGACGACTCCCTCGAATTCGCCATCGCGAAAGTGTTCTCAATTAGCGGCCATCCGCCGCGCGTTCACATTGGTCGAGCTGCTGGTGGTGATTGCCATCATCGGCATCCTGATCGCGCTGTTGTTGCCAGCGATCCAAGCGGCCCGCGACGCCGCCCGCCGAACGCAATGCTCCAACAACATCAAGCAGTTGGGTTTGGCCCTGCTCAACTTCCAGACGGCGACCAGGAGATTCCCCTATAGTGGGTATTGGAGGAGCGGACCAAAATGGACGCTCGATAATACTCTTCCCGGTCTGACGACGACCAACAACGGGCAGTTGGCGGAAAACTGGGTGATTATGATCCTTCCGTACATCGAGGCAAGGGACATCAAGAACGCCTTCGATCTGACTAAGCCGATTCCCGCTGCCGTGAACGACATCCCTCGCAGCCAGCAGATTTCAACTCTGCTTTGTCCGGGCGATGCTTACAACACGACGTTGTTCGACGGTCGGACAAACGGCTCGGTCAGCGCGATGGGAAAACTCTGGGGCCGCGGCAACTACGGGGCCAACTCGTCGCTGGGCTACATGGGCGGCGACAACAGCCTCCAAGGAACCGGAGTGGCGGCCTGGGCCGGCAAATACACGGCGGGCGTGATGGGCGCCAACACCTCGTTCCGGCTCACCGACATCCACGACGGCACGAGCAACACGATCTTACTCGGCGAAATCCGCGCCGGCGTCACCAGCTTCGACACCCGCGGCACTTGGGCCATGACCGGCGGCGCCAGCGCCCTCTGGTGTCACGGCTACTTTCAGGATGACAATGGTCCCAATGCTCCCGATCCACGAGCCGACGATTGCCGGACTTGCTGCGAGGTCCAGCAAACCCTCGGAGGCTGTGGACTAGGCGCAGGGGGCTCAATCAAACTGATTCAGATGGGAATGGCCTGTTATGATGGCGATGGCGCCGACCGCCAGCAGACCGCCCGCAGTATGCATTCGCAGGGCGCGAACTTCTGCATGTGCGACGGAAGCGTCCACTACATCACCGATTTCGTCGAACGCGACGTGCAAGATTTTCTGAACACGAACCCGACCCATCTGGCAGTCTGGGATAAACTCAATCTTTCCAATGACGGCTTTGCGCTTGGCAAGGCCGCTTATTGAAAAGGTGCGAGCGACACGGCACGAAACCGGGTGATCGCTTTCACGCCTTTCACATTGTCGGCGCGTCGTCGCCTGTTCATCGTTCAGATCTCATGAAGACGAGCCGGCCATCCGCGCTTTGGCGAGGCTTTCAAGACCTTGGTCTGCGCCGCGCCTTTACTCTGGTCGAGCTGCTGGTGGTGATCGCCATCGTCGGCATCCTCATCGCACTGTTGTTGCCGGCCATTCAAGCGGCGCGCGACGCCGCCCGCCGCATGCAATGCTCGAACAACGTCAAGCAGTTAGGTCTGGCCCTGCTTAACTTCCAATCGGGCCATCGAACGTTCCCTTACAGTTCGACTTGGCGGCAAGTCGGTCATTGGAACCAACTGGTTCCCGCCGGCACAAGCCTCAATTCGGCCATGACGACGCCCAATAACGGCAATCTGGCCGAGAACTGGGTGATCAACATCCTGCCGTTCATCGAGCAGAGAGACTTATACAAGTCTTGGAATCAATCCAAGCCGATTCCAGATTCATCGAATGCCACGCTGCGCGGCGCCCACATTCCGACGATGATCTGTCCGACCGACCCGTTCAGCGCCACCCCTTTCGATGGCACGGTCAGCGGGTTAACTTCATCGATGGGCAAGAACTGGGGCCGCGGAAATTATGCGGCCAATGCATCGCTCGGCTACATGGGCGACACCAGCCAAGTCATTGGCGACGGAATACCGGCCTGGGCCAACAAGTACCTGTGCGGCGTAATGGGGGGCAATGTCTCCCTGCGGCTCACCGACATCCACGACGGCACGAGCGGAACGATCATGCTCGGCGAAATCCGGGCCGGCCTGATTCCCCAAGATACCCGCGGCGTGTGGGCCATGAGCGGTGCTTGCCCCAGCGCCCTCTGGTGCCATGGATACGTGCAGGACGACAATGGTCCCAATTGTGTTCAGGTTTGGGCCGATGATTGCCGGGCTTGCACCGAAGTCCAGGCGGCGGTCGGCGGTGAGCAGGCGCTCGTTCGAGCGGGGATGCCCTGCTGGCCCGGCAACGGGCCGGATTGGCAGCAAACGGCGCGGAGTCTGCATCCCCAAGGAGTCAACGTTTGTTTTTGCGACGGCAGCGTGCGATTCATTAGCGATTTCGTTCAATTGGGCGTACAATACGGTCCCCAGGCCCCTTCTTCCCTGGGCGTCTGGGACAAGCTCAACCTTTCCAACGACGGCGAGACGATTAGCGGCAGCAATTATTGATAGTGACGAAGACTCTAGGACGAGGTACGAAGTGCGAACTCATCTGGCTCTGTTATCGTGTCGTTCTGTCAATCACCAAATGCCCGTGGTACCGAAACCGACCACCGCGGGACGGCGACGTTTTGACGATCAACGGGCGCGCCGCGCATTTACTCTGGTCGAGTTGCTGGTGGTGATCGCCATCATCGGCATCCTGATCGCGCTCTTGCTGCCGGCGATCCAAGCGGCCCGCGACGCCGCCCGCCGAGTGCAATGCTCGAACAACATCAAGCAGTTGGGCCTGGCTCTGCTCAACTTCCAGACGGCGACGAGGAAATTCCCCTATAGCGGGTATTGGAGAAGCGGCCCCAAGTGGACGCTCGATAACACGCTTCCGGGCTTGGCGACCGCCAACAACGGACAGTTGGCGGAAAACTGGGTCATCATGATCCTTCCATACATCGAGCAAAAGGACGTTAAGAACGCCTTCAATCTCCAAAAGCCGATTCCCGACAAGTCGAACGACATCCCCCGCAGTGCGCATATCTCAACGCTGCTTTGTCCGAGCGATCCTTACAATACGACAATGTTCGACGCGAGGACAAGCGGCGCGGTAAGCGCGATGGGAACCACATGGGGCCGCGGCAACTACGGGGCCAACTCATCGCTGGGCTACATGGGCGGCGACGACAGCCTGAAAGGAACTGGCGTTGGCGCCTGGGCCGACAAATACACGGCCGGCGTGATGGGCGCCAACGTCTCGTTCCGGATCAATGACATCCACGACGGCACGAGCAACACGATATTGCTCGGCGAGATTCGCGCCGGCGTGACCAGCTTCGATTCCCGCGGCACCTGGGCCATGACCGGCGGCGCTAGCGCCCTTTGGTGTGACGGCTATTTTCAGGACGACAACGGACCCAACTGCGCGGATCCGAGCGCCGACGATTGCCGGACTTGTTGTGAAGTCCAGCAAACCCTCGGCAGCGGCTGCGGAGTGGGCACAGGGGGATCGAACAAACTGATTCAGATGGGAATGGCCTGTTACAGTGGAGATGGCGCCGACCGCCAACAAACCGTCCGCAGCACGCATCCCCAAGGCGGGAACATTTGCATGTGCGACGGCAGCGTCCACTACATCACCGATTTCGTCGAGCTGGATTTTCAAGATAAGCTCAACACCGCGCCGACCCATCTGGCGGTTTGGGACAAGCTCAATCTATCGAACGACGGCTTTGCGATCGGCAAGAATGTTTATTGAAAAAGTGCTAGCGACAAAGAACGAAACCGGGTTGTCGCTTTGCACTGACCATGTCGTTTTTGGTTGGAATCTCATCACCATCATTCCATTCAAGACCCGTGAGAACGAACCGAGTAATCTCGCCACGACGCTGCCATCGATTGGCTAGCCGTCGATCTGCTAACCGCCGATTTTCGGTCATCCGCCGCGCGTTCACGCTCGTCGAATTGCTGGTGGTGATCGCGATCATCGGCATCCTCGTCGCGCTATTGCTGCCGGCCGTGCAACAGGCTCGTGAGGCGGCCCGCCGCGTGCAATGCAGCAACAATATCCGACAATTGGGATTGGCCCTGCAGAACTTCCAATCCGCCCATAAGACCTTCCCGTACAGCTCCACTTGGCGGGTCAACGGAAGGCTTGATCTCACGAACCTCAACGCCAGCAACAACGCGCAATTGGCGGAGAATTGGGTGATCAACATTCTGCCGCAGCTCGAGCAGCGCGATTTGCTTTCGAGCTTCACGCTGACAAAGCCGATCCCCGACCTGACAAACGCCAAAGCTCGCGGGATTCACTTGTCGGTGATGCTCTGTCCGTCCGACGCCTATAACGAAAAGCCGTTCAACGGCTCGGCCAGCCCCGCTCACACCAGCAACATGGGTGACGGCTGGGCACGCGGCAACTATGCGGCCAACGCGTCCTTAGGCGATTTGGGCAACAGCGGCGACGGCGATGCCGACGACCTGGTTCGGAGCGGCACCGGTAAAGGCGGCACCACGCCGTCGGGCGGCGGCTGGGCCGATCGTTATAAGCAGGGCGTCATGGGGGCCAATATCGCCCTGCGGATCACCGATATCCACGACGGCACGAGTGATACGATCTTGCTGGGCGAAATCCGCGCCGGCCTTATCTCCCAAGATACCCGCGGCATTTGGGCTATGAGCGGCGCCTGTCCCAGCGCCCTCTGGGGCCACGGCTACGTCACGGTCGCCAACGGGCCAAACTGCAGTCAGCCCGACGCCGACGATCCGCGGGCTTGCAGCGAAGTCCAGGCCGCCCTCGGCGGCGCGGCCAAGCTGATTCGGATGGGAATGTCCTGCTGGTCGGGCGACGGACCCGACTGGCAACAAGGCGCGCGAAGCATGCACACTGGCGGCGTCAACGTCTGTTTTTGCGATGGTAGCGTGCGGTTCATTAGCGACTTCGTCCAACTGGGCACCCCTGGCACCCCACCAGGCTGCCTCGGAGTCTGGGACAAGCTCAACCTCTCGAACGACGGCCAAACGATTACCACCAACAATTATTAGAGCGCCCAAATCCGGCGGGGATGGTCCCCCTTTTGCGAAGTCCGCGCTGCAAAACGGGGACCGTCCCCTTCTCCCATCCGGATTTGTTGGGCGATCTCAGCAAGCGCGAAACAGAGAGACTTGCCATGAGCAAATGGATTCACGATCTACTCGGCGCGGAGGCCGATGGGCTGCTTGGGCATCGCTGCCAGACGATTCCGCGCGAACGATTGCACTTGCCGGGGCCCGATTCGATCGACCGCTGTTTTGTGCCGAGCGATCGCGGCCCGCGCGTGCTCGGGAGCTTGGCTCGGCTCTTGGACCATGGCCGGCTCGGCGGTACGGGCTATGTCTCGATCCTGCCGGTCGATCAAGGGATCGAGCATTCAGCCGGAGCGTCGTTCGCGCCAAATCCCGACTATTTCGATCCGGAGAATATCGTGCGGCTCGCCGTCGATGGGGGCTGCAACGGCGTGGCCTCGACGTTCGGCGTGCTCGGGGCCGTCGCCCGCAAGTATGCCCACAAGATTCCATTTATCGTGAAGATGAATCACAACGAGCTGCTCACCTACCCGAACAAGTTCGACCAAATCCGCTTTGGCACGGTTGAGCGGGCCTGGGACATGGGGGCGGTGGCGCTGGGCGCGACGATCTACTTCGGTTCGCCGGAGTCGGATCGACAGATTATGGAAGTCTCCGAATGGTTCGCTCGGGCGCATGAATTGGGAATGGCCACGATCCTCTGGTGCTACCTGCGGAACAACGCCTTCAAGGCCGACAAGGATTACGATCTCGCGGCCGACTTGACCGGCCAGGCAAATCACCTGGGAGTGACGATCCAGGCCGACATCATCAAGCAGAAGCTGCCGGAGAACAACGGCGGATTCACCGCGCTCAAGTTCGGCAAAACCTCGCCGCTGGTTTATGAGAAACTCTCTTCCCCGCACCCGATCGATCTTTGTCGATACCAGGTGGCCAACTGCTACATGGGGCGCGTTGGGCTGATCAATTCGGGCGGGGCATCCGCCGGAGCGGCCGACCTGGCTCAGGCCGTGCGCACGGCGATCATCAACAAGCGGGCCGGCGGCATGGGTCTGATCAGCGGCCGCAAGGCCTTCCAGCGACCGATGTCCGACGGCGTCGCGCTGTTGCAAAAGATTCAGGATGTGTACCTCGATCCGGCAGTGACGATCGCTTGAGGGATCGGCAAGTGACAAGGTGAAGGGGTGACAAGGTGAACGCGCAAGCGGACGATACGGTCACCTTGTCATCTTTTCACCATTACCGAGACAACTTCATGCCTCATCGCAAATCTTCGACTGCACGGGCACTCAGCGCCGCACTTTCTCGCCGCGCGCTCTTGGCCGGCGCCGCCGGATTGACGGCCGCGGCAAGCGGGCTGACGGGCGTCGGCTCGGCCCTGGCCGCCACCGCCGCGGACGCCGATTTCAAGATAGCCAACGGCCGTATCAACCAGTCGGTCATCCATTGGTGCTTCAAGCCGATGCCGGTCGAGACGCTCGCCGCCGGTGCGGCACGGCTCGGGCTGAAATCGCTGGAATTGGTCCCGCCCGCCGATTGGCCGACGCTCAAGAAGCTCGGCCTGACCTGCGCGATCAGCCCCGGCCACGGTTTCGTCAAAGGGTTCGCCCACAAGGAAGAGCACGACGAATGCGTGGCCATTTTGCGCAAGAGCATCGACGCCACGAGCGACGCCGGATTCCCCAGCGTCATCACGTTCTCCGGCATGCGCCGCGGCATCTCAGACGACGAGGGCCTGGCCAACATGGTCGCGGGCCTCAAGAAAATTGTCGGCTACGCGGAAGCAAGGAACGTGACGCTCTGCCTCGAAATGCTCAACTCGCGCGTGAACATCGAGATGAAAGGGCACCCCGATTACTTCTGCGACAAGATCGAAATGGCCGTCGAAGTCTGCAAGCGGATCGGCAGCCCACGGATGAAGGTGTTGTTCGACATTTATCACGTGCAGATCATGGAAGGGGACATCATCGCCCGGATCAAGCAGTATCACGAATTCATCGGCCACTATCACACCGCCGGCGTGCCGGGGCGAAACGAGTTGGACGAATCGCAAGAACTCTTCTACCCGCCGATCATGCGGGCGATCGTCGAGACCGGCTATCAAGGCTACGTCGGGCAGGAATTCATTCCGAAGAAGCCGGATGCGCTGGCCTCGCTCGCGCAGGCGGCGCGGCTATGCGACGTTTGACTTCCACGATTGCAGTCGGAAGTAATCGTCGTCTGCGCACGTTGCCGCGACCTACTTAGCCAACGCCCTTCGCGGCGCTCCGCGAGTCGAGAACAATCGGCGACTGCTCGCGTCGTCGCGTCGATTACAGTTTTGTTGCAGCGCCGGCACGCAAAGCGTGCCCTGCTTCCGGCTTATCGGCCGCTTCGTGACGGTCGTCGATGATTTCTTCGTCGGCCGATTGGATGGCGCCGATGAGCGCCAGGCGGCCGAGCAGGCGAAAGTAAATCAACAGCCCGCCGACAATCACCACTGCAGCGGGGGCAACGCTCCAAGCCGGGCCGAGCAGCCCGAGGGTCCAGACAATTCCGAAGATCGCCCCGACGAGCGCGATCGTTTCGACATAGAAAACTCCCCAAGCCGACTTCGACGTGATCAGCGTTCGCCACACCGGGACCGAGACGGGATCGAGCGGCGAACCTTCCGCCATCATCGACAACAGCACGAGCGGAAAAAAGATCGCTCCGCTGAGCGGCGCCGCCAGCCAACCGAATTCCGTCGCGGCGCTTAGCGCCCCGCCGATCATGCCGCCGGGCATGGCCGATAGAATGAAGGCGCAGATGATCATAAAGCAGCAGCGAAAGTTCATGAATACGCTGTCCGGCCAATTATGAATCTCGTCGAGCCCCTCGGAGGTGTCGTCGACCACGGCCAACAGGTTTCCAGAGAATCCCACGCAAAACGTGCTGAAGGCGAACAACGCGGCCAACGTACACAAGATGGCGCCCATCGAAGCAAGTGCCCCAGTCACCGTCCGGCCGTTGGACCGCAGCAGCGAGATGTCGAGGTAGAAAAGAGCGAACGCCAGCGCCAACCAGATCGAATACCCGCACCACCGCAACCACACGGTCGAATGGCACGGAAAGCTGAACACGCCGGCCGCCAACGGCCAGCGGGGCAAAGGCGGCAGCTCGCGGCGGGCAGCTTCCCGCCGCGCCACTTCGAGAATGTCCTCGTTGTGCAGCGGAACGTACTCCACTGGCGGCCGCTCGCACGGCGCCTCGAACTGCACCTCTACTCCGTCGTCCTCGCTCCACAGCTTTCTTGGTTTCGGCGCAGCCGGCGCGGGAGGCACGACGACCTTGCGGCGGCAGTCCGGGCAGGTCAGCATTTGTCCGACTTGGTCCTCCGTCGCCGTCATCCGCGTGTGACAGAGCGGGCATATGACCGGAAAGTATCTCTTGAAAGCAGGCGAATCGGCGGCAGGCTGATCGACGCCGGGAAGGACTTTGTAATCATCGGTGTCGAAAGTGCCGTCGGGAACGGGGTGCCCTCTGGGCCCTGTGGCGTTCGGCGGAGAGGAGGAAACGACCTTGGGCGCTTCGGCGTTAAGAGCGTTCGCAGCCGCGCTCGGCGCCGGCAGCAGGGGATCGAGAACTGGCGGGGAGGACGGCTGGTTGAGATCGACGGGTCCGCCGCATTTTGGGCAGGGATAGACCTTTCCCGGCTGGCCCTGCCGGATTTTCAGCCGCGCTCCACAGGCCTTGCAGACCACTTGCACGTCGTTGGGTTCGTCGGCCGCCACTCTAATCCGCTCCATCGCCATCGAAAGAAACGCGATCGATCAATGCCGCCCATCCGCATTATCCCTCAATCGTAGCGAGCGCGGCAAGCGATTTATGACGAAACGTAGGTCAATGTTTCGCGGCTTTCATGGCGCGCTTTGCGAGCGCTTCTTCGATGTCGTCGTCCTCTTCGACGTTTTCATCCGCGTCGGCGTGGGCGCCGGCATCCGATTCCTCCGCCAGTCGCTCGCTGCAAATCCATCCCAGCCGGCCGAGAAGGCGAAAATAGATGAACAGTCCACCTACGACCACCGAGGCGCCCAGGGTGAGCCAGACCATTGAGCCATTTTTCCAAGCATACCAGGCAGTAACGCCGGTGAGCGCCCAAAGTAAGGCGGATTCCGAGTACATCCCAATCCAGGCCAAGCGAGCCTTTCGCATGCTCCGACACACCGGCAGCGAGACCGGCGCAAACACGGAATCGACCTCCAACATCGAAAGCAACAGGATCGGAAACAAAATAACCGAGCCGATCGGAATCGCGATCCAGCTCATCACGAAGAAGCCGCCGAGCGCCGCGTCAATGGCGACACCGGGCAGCAGAGACAGCAGCCCAGCGTTTAATACGAAGATCGGGTCGCGAATGCTGTTGTACAGCCAGACGGAATGCGGCCAATTCTCGACTCGGTCAACCCCTTCCGACGTGTCTTCGAGCACCGCCAGCAACGGACTCGACATGACGATCCACCAAACGCCTCCCGAGACGAACAAGAGCAGGGAGACGAAAACCGCGCCCATCCAACTGCCAAGAGATCGCTCCGCCATCATGGCGATGTAGCCTTGCAAGAGCGCGAGCACGATCGCCAACCACAGGGAAAGGCCCAGCCAGCGAACGCACACGTTGGAATAGCAAGGAAAGCTGAATACGCCGGTCACCAGCGGCCAGCGCGGCAACGGGGGCGGCTCGCGGCGGGCGGCTTCCGCTCGCGCCACTTCCAGAATCTCTGGATTGTGGACCGGTCCTATTTTCACCCGCGGCGGTTCGCAGGCAGGCTGATACTGCACCTCGATTCCGTCGTCTTCGCTCCAAAGACGTCTCGGCTTCGGCGGCGGCGGAGCAGGCGGCACGACGACCGAGCGGCGACAGTCGGGGCATTTCAGCATTTGCCCCACCTGGTCTTCCGTGGTCGTCATCCGCGTGTGGCAGGTCGGGCAAACGACTGCGAAGTATTTCTTGCGAGCCGGAGGATCGGGAAGTGGTTTGTCCGCGCCTGGAAGAATGTTGCGCTCTCCAGCGTCGAGAGCGCTGTAGGGAACGGGGTGCCCTTTGGGCCCCGCGGCGTTCCGTGGAGCGGAGGGGATCCGCCGCGGCGGATCGGCGTTAAGAGCGCTCGCAGCCGCGCTCGGTGCAATCGGCGTCCACAAGTGATCGAGCACCGGCGGAGCGGTCGGCTGATCGAGATCGACGGGGCCGCCGCACTTCGGGCACGGATAGACTTTTCCCGACGGACCCTGGCGGATTCTCAGCCGCGCTCCGCAGGCTTTGCAGACCACAGGCACGTCGGTGGATTCGTAAGCAGTCATTCGTCGCGCAACGCGGCAACTGAATAGTTTGCAGACGGTAGGGCACGCTCTGAATGCCGAGCGGCGAGGCAACGAATCAAAGGCCCATCCGGCACGCACAGCGGCGCCCCACCTCGGCGGCTTCACTCATTATCTCCCACTCCGATCGACCGCGGCAAGCGAAGTCTGCGCCGCTCAGCCGGAGTTCGTTACCAGGCAACTGCGATTGCGGGTCACCGTATAAAACCTCGGTCAATTCCAGTCGATTTCCTTGCCAACGAGCGCACGGCAATTTACGATGGGGCATCGAGAATCCCCGACTCGCGACGCCTCGGCAGAGCAGCAATCGCCGCTCTTACGGGCGGATGTTTGAATCATAGTATGGCTTCCTTCGAGCGTTGAATCGGCGATCGATTCGCCTTGGCATCGCTAATGAACAATTCTTGAACCACCGCACCGTGAGGAGCGCCTAATGAATCAATGCCGTTTCCGCCGCCCGCTGATCGCACTCTTTGCTCTTGGCATGGCAAGTTCTCCATGCATTTCAGTCGCGGGGTTAATTCAGCACCCCTTCAACTCGAACACCGCCACCAAGATAGCCTCATTTTCGATTTCTGGCTCCGTTTCAATTAACAACGACGGCGCACCGCTCGGATCGCGCGTCTATTTTGGGAAACTTGATCTGAACAACAACGACATGCTCGTTTATGCAAACGACAAGGCGACAGCGCTCTCGAATCTGGCCAATATTACTGACATGGTGCGAGCCGGATACGGGCCGAACCACGATTGGACCGGCAATGGGATCACGAGCGGCGTCGCCCAGCTCGATCATTCTGAGGGCTACGGCATCACCGCACTCGGCGTAATCTTGAATGACGATGGGTCCGGCAATCCGATTTGGGGAGGCGCGGGTTCCGACATGGGCTCGTTCGATGGCTACACGTCCCTTCCCGCCTTTCTGGGCGGCAGAGACTTCTCAATTTTCGACGTCATTGTCAAATACACGTTCTTGGGCGACACGTTGCTTACCGGCAACGTGACGGGCGGCGATTTGGGCACTGTCGCGGCCAACTATGGAACTGGCAAGGGCTGGATCAACGGCGAGTTCAACTACACCGGCGGCGTGGTCAACAATCTCGACGTCTACGAGGTCAATCACAGCCTGTTGCGGGAATCACAATACCCGCTCGTCACACCAGTGACACCTGACCCACCCCCTCCCACGCCCGAGCCCTCGACGTTTGTGCTCGCCGTACTCGGTTTGCTCGGTCTCCCTGTCTTTTCGATTCGGCGGCGCCGTTGGAACCTCGGCGGCGTCTGCTAATCCGCTGGCAATTGTTGCCGCTGCTCACGCGCCGGCCACGACGGTTGAAAGAATAGTTCCTATCGCTCAAATGCAGCCGACTTCAATTCGAATCGCTAATGAACAACCCTTGAATCGCTTTATCCTGTGGAGGGACTAATGAATTCATGCTCTTTGCGCCGCCCGCTCATCGCATTAGTTTTTCTTGGTGTGGCTCTTTCTACCGGCACCTTGTCCGCGACCCTAATCCCCGCGCCGAGCGACTCGAATGGCTCGGTGCCTCCTAAATTCAGTTCGAGCGAAGCGTAAAGTGAGCGACGTCGCGGGAGGCTCGCACGCTCCGGCTTGAGCGAGCCGAAAGGCGTGAAGGATTGAGAGTCTGACGAAATAAAAAGCGCGAAGAGCTTGAAGTGATTATCCACTTGGCTCTTCGCGCTTCGCTTACGGACGCTAAGTTTCGCAGTTCGTACTTACTGCGCCGTGGCGACTAATTCTTCCTCTTCGCCGAGTTCTTCGGCTTCGATGTCATCGATGCTCTCGTCGACTGGCAATGCGATAGCAGGCCAGCCGCCGTTGGTCCCCGCGAAGATCGGCATCGTCACCTGTCTCGACCGCCGCTCGGAGAGCACTAAGACTCCCAACGCGACCGCGGCTAGCGCGGCAAGCGGAGCAACCTGGAGATAGACCGAACCAGCCGCCGTCTTGATCACCCCGCTCAGCAATGGCAGGAAGAACCCGCCCACGCCGCCGAGCGCCCCGACGATGCCGCCGACCGCGCCGACATTGGTCGGATAATGCTCGGGGATGTATTTGAACGTCCCTGCCATGCCGATCCCCATCGCGACGGCCGCGACGAAGACGCTCAAGACTGTAGCCCAAAGCGGCAGGCCCACGATTACGAGCGCCAGCCCGATCGCAGTCACCACGAGCGACGTCCGCGTGACGATGCCGGGGCCCAGCCGATCCGCGAGCCAACCGCCGGGGATTCGGCTGAGACTGGCTGTGAAAGTGAACGTCGTGGCCAATAGGCCGGCGGTGGTCGCCGCCAGGCCGTATCCGTCGATGTAGATATCGGAGAGAGTCAAGGTCGCGGCGACGAACACGCCGAATGTGGCCATATAGTATAGACCGAATTTCCAGGCCCGGAGATCCTTCAGCGGCGCGAGCAGTCCCGCCAGGGTCGGCGCGGCGCCTTTGCGAGGGGCGTTGCGCATCACAAGCCAATAGGCAATCGCGGCAATCACGAGAACGCCGGCGTAAGTCTGCAAGGCAGTTCGCCAGCCGACCGCGACCAGCAACAGCGGCATGCCGAATGTGGTGATTGCGGTGCCCACGTTACCCGCTCCGAAGATCCCTAAGGCGAACCCTTGCTTTTCCTTGGCCGTCCACGACGAAGTGGACTGCGCCCCCACGATGAACGTGGTGCCGACCAGTCCGACGACCAAGCCGCCGATGATGATTGCCGTGAGCGTGGCGGCAAAGCTGAGAGCCAGCGTGGCGCCTGCCCCGATCAGCATGATTAGCGGAAACATCAAGCGTGCGCCAAGGCGGTCGGTCAGAATCCCGACCGGAATTCGGCACGTCGAACCAATCAATATCGGAATCGCCTTGATCAGGTTCGCCAACGTCGGCGAGATTCTCAATTCGGCGCAAATCGTGCGGACCGACGGTCCGAACATCACCCACACGGCAAAGCAGAGCGCGAAGGCGATCGTATTCGCCGCCACGACGCCGGCGCGAATCGCCGGGGCCGAATGCGGGCTTTTCGCGGTGCCTCCGCGGGCCGCTCGTTCATTGCGGTAAGGGTCCGACAACATGGGAATCGTCTGGCTCATACGACTTGCCTCTTTGAGAAAGGAATTGGGGATTGAGCGACTTCAGCAGTGGCATGGCGCCTCAGACTCGACGAGGCCGACTTCCAACGTCAGCGAGCCCCATTCCGACTCGAATGGGACGCAGATCGGCGGGATTTTCGACGGGAACTGCACGCTGAACTTCCCGGTAATGACGGTCGGGATCGTGAGCGACATGTTGAATTGCTCTAGTTGCGCCTTTGCGCCGCCGGCGACCATGTTGGCCAGTTCGCCCACGGCGTCGCGCACTTCGGCATTGATCTCTAGCGGGCGCTCTCCCAGCATGGCCTCCGCCGCTGAGAGTGCCGCCTGGCGATTCAGGCTCAGCACCACCGTGCCCGCCGCCTTGCCCGAAAGGCCGATGATCCCGCTGATCTCATGCTCGGGACAATGATGATCCTTGAGATAGATCTTGCCACGGGTCAATTCGCTATTGAGCATCGTCGAGAAGACCTTGGTGATCGACGAAATGAACGGATTGATGTATTCGACTTTCATAGGAATCGACTTTCGTGTGCGAAAGAATTGGCCCCGCGGATCATCAGGCGCCAGCGAGCTTGCTCAGCTTTTCGCGGAGCACTTCGGCGGTGAATGGTTTTACGAGGTAATCGGAGATGCCCGCCTGGATCGCTTCGATCACGCGGCCCTTCTCCGCCTCGGTCGTGATCATGAACACGGGAACCTTGCTGCCGGTGGCGCGGATGTCGCGAGTCAATTCGATGCCGGATTTGTTCGGCATGTTCCAATCGGTCAGGACGAGATCGAAGGGCTGCTCGCCAAACCTGGCGAGCGCTTCGTTGCCGTCGCCGGCTTCGACTGCTTCGGGAATTCCCACCGCGGCCAATGACCGCAAAATGATCTTTCGCATCGTGCTCGAATCGTCGACGAGTAGAACCTTGAGAGCCATGGATACCGTCTCCCTGGGAAAGCCTTGTTTAGAGCGTCAATCAAATTCCCCCAAATGGGGCGAGTACGAAAGCAGGAGTGAACATCGTGTGGGCGTTTAGGTGGCAACAGAGCAACTCGGCGAGCGAGCGTTTTCCAACTCTTCTTCCAGCAGCGCGACTTCGAGCAATTCGTCTTGGCAATCCAATTGCACGCGGCTGATGAGCCGAGTGCCCGGCACGCTCAAGCTGTAGTCATTGCCTTCCGTCACGGACGGAAGCGACACAAACGACGGTCCGGGCAGCAGGCTCTTCAGGTTGCCGCCAATCATGTTTGCCAATTCGGCCAAAGCGTCCTGCGAGTCGGCCGCCGTGGTATCGCCCTCGGCCACGTTGAACATGATCGCGGCGACCTGCCGAGAAAAACTCACCGACGCGTCGAACATCACCGCGCCTTTCCAAGCGCCGGCGATTTGCACGCAAGCAGTGAGGCGTGGATCGTTCCGCGGCGGCGGCGCATTGGCGGCGGCAACCACGTCGAGGAGAAGCATGGTTGAAAAAATGTCCTGCGTTAATTGGACGATTTCCTCGGCAGCAAATTGCATGTTTGCCTCTCATTCCGGTGACGGAAGCCGTCAAATTCAGGAGCCCGCACACGCTATCACTTGCCGCGCAAACGGTAACACACGGTCTTGGCGAAGTTGACGCGTTCGAACGAATCGTCGAGATTGAGCGTCGTTTCCGCCCCGCCGAGAAACAAAAACCCGTCCGTTGCAAGCAGCTTGCCGACGTTGTCCAGGATGGATTTCTTGGTTTCAGTCGAAAAGTAAATCAGCACGTTTCGTAAGAAGATTACGTCCATTTGCGGCAGTGGCGGCCACCTTTCGATCAGATTCAACTCCATGAATTGAACCAGCTTGCGAACATTGTCTTTGACTTGCCACTGCATGCCCGACTTCTGAAAATGCTTGACCAGCAGCGACGCGGGCAGGCCTCGATTGACCTCGGCTTGGCTGTACAAACCTTGCCGGGCTTGGGCCAAAACTTGACTCGACAGATCGCTCGCTACCAGCTTGACATTCCAAGTGGCAAGGGCTGGAAAGTATTCGCGAATCACCATGCCGATGGTATACGGCTCCTGGCCGCTCGAGCAGGCGCCGCACCAAATGTTCAATGCCCGCTGCGACCCCCGGTTGGCAATCAGTTTGGGCAACACTTCCGTTTTCAGGGTCTCGAACGGGTGGATGTCGCGAAAGAAACTGGTCTCGTTGGTGGTCATCGCCTCGACGACCTTGTGGTGCAAATCGCCCGGCGACCGCGCGCGCAGCTCCGAAACCATTTGTTGCAGCGTGCCGAAACCGTGTTGGCGGGCCAACGGCGTCAGGCGCGATTCGACCAGGTAGCCCTTGACGGGTTCGAGCACGATCGCCGACCGCTTATGCACCAGATCGCTCACGTAAAGAAAGCTATCCGCGTCGAGCGCATTGATTGCTTGAGTCATGTTGCTACACGCACGCGCTGGCTACATGGTTGAGGATCTTGGTATCGATTGCAGGCGGCGTGATTGCCAGGGCGCCTTCGATTGCCGGCGCCATTCTGTCGAGCGGCACGACGGCGTCGGCCAGGCCGGCGCGGGAAACCGCCCCCGGCATGCCCCACACAATCGAGGTCGCTTCATCTTGAACGACGATGCGGCCGCCGCGGTCGTGGATCCATTCGCAGCCTCGCAGTCCATCCTGTCCCATGCCGGTCAAGATCAATCCCAGGGTGCGGGCCCCGTACAGATCGGCAACCGATCGAAAGAGCACATCGACCGATGGCCGACAGGAGTTCTCCGGCGGACTTTGATCGAGATGCACCACGGTCTGAGTGCCGCGCTTGACAAGCGACATGTGAAAATCGCCGGGAGCAATCAAGGCTTTGCCCGGCCGCAACACATCGCCGGCGGCCGCCTCCACGACTTCGAATTTGCATTGCGAGTTGAGCCGCGTGGCCAGATGCTTGGTGAACAGCGGAGGCATGTGCTGCACGATCACGATCGGCAACGGAAAGTCGGCCGGCAGCCTGGGGAGCAAATCCGCCAATGCGTTCGGCCCTCCGGTCGACACGCCAATTGCCACAATCTCGGGCCGGACCTTGATTCGCGGCGCAGCGCGAACCGGTTTCGCCGCGACGACCGCGGGCGAGGCGGCTTGCTCGCCGTCACTGCACCAGGGACAAAACGCGCGGATTCTTGGAACCAATTCGCTGCGAACGCTCTGGATGCCCGCCATGATGCTGCCCACGTTCGCCGGCTTGGTCACATAATCGTTGGCTCCGAACGAAAGCGCGTCGAGCGTGGCGGCTGCTCCGCGAGATGTGAGCGTGCTGAACATGATCACGGGCAGCTTGGGGTATAGCTTGCGGATCTCGCGCAGGGTCGTCAGGCCATCCATCTCGGGCATTTCCATGTCCAAGGTGATCAAATCGGGATTGACCTGCGGAATCTTGGCCAGCGCAATCCGCCCGTTGGCGGCCGCGCCGACGACTTCGAAGCCCGGTTCGGCCGCAAGGACATCCGTGACCAGGCGGCGCACGACCACGGCATCGTCGACGATCAGAATTCTTGCTTTACGCATCGGAGGCGCACACCACGTTCAAGAGTCGGAGCTTGTCCTGAATCACGTCAGCGGTGAACGGCTTCATCACGTATTCGTTGGCGCCGGATTCCAGCGCGCATTGCATCTGCTCGATCTCGGTCTCGGTTGTGACCATGATCAGCGGCATGCTTTCGTAGGCGGCGTTGGCACGAACCGCACGCACGAACTCGAGGCCATTCATCACGGGCATGTTCCAATCGACCAACACCAGGTCGAGCGGGCCGGTGGTTTCAAGCATTGTGAGCGCTTCGCGGCCGTGGCCGGCATCGACCACCTCAAACCCAAGCTCACGCATGATATCGCCGAGAATCCGCCTCAGCGCCCGCGAATCGTCGACTACCATCGCACGCAAAGGAGGTCTCCCTATGAAAAAGTGGCGGCCCGAGGAATACAGAGCGGAGGCTCAAGCCGCGAACCGACTGAAGCCCCTGCCTGGCAGTGGGACTACGCCTAGCGACGTACGTTCCCGCTTTTTCCGCTGCCAGGCGCGAGTTGTTCCTCGTGTTGGTATGTGAATCGCGAAACGAGTTGTTGCAGCTCAGCGGCCATTCGAGACAATTCGTCCGCGGCTTGCTGCGTGTTGCCGGCGCCTTGCGTCGTGCTTTGGGCCGCCTGGGCGACGCTGGTGATGTTTTGAGCGATTTCACCACTGCCCTTGGCTGCCTCGGCTACGTTGCGGCTGATCTCGTTGGTGGTCGCCGTTTGCTCTTCCACGGCGCTGGCGATCGTATTGGAAATGTCGTTGATCTGGTTGATCACGCCGCTGATCTGCTTGATCGCATCGACGGCGCCTTTGGTGTCGTCCTGGATCGCCTCG
>DASZFO010000265.1 GCA_035939775.1 Pirellulales bacterium
CCTCGTCGGCGACGGAGAAAATTCCCCGCACCGCATTTCCGCGGATCCCGACCGAGCCAGGGGTCTTGTCGATGAGCCACACCACGAGCGTCTTCTTCAACTTGAGCAGATCGGCGATTTCTCCCGCGATGGCGTGAAAACCATGCGCCAGGTCGCCGTCGAAAATACTGAAGCCGCCGTCCGAGGAATCGTTGCTCGCTTGGGACGAATCGCCGGTTGAATCGGCGGCAGCCACTTGGGCACTTTCATTGCCGCTCGTCCCCTGGGCAGCGCTCGTAGTCTGACCAGGCTGCTTTCGATTGATCGCCACCGGTTTGGTGTCGCTGGCCGCCTCATCGCCGCGGATCGACGCCTCTTTCAACCCACCGTGCGTTTCCGACGAGCGCGCTTGATCGTCACCGGGCCCCGCCGATCCGCAGCCGGCCAAAAGAACCGACGATATTCCAACGGCCAGCAGGCGCAAGAAAACGCGTGTCATGTGTGGAAGCCGCGTCTGATTGCTTGAAAGGAAACGGACTCGGACAATTCGTCGACCTACCTTCCCTTCGGCTGCGTTACTCCCGGAAAATCGTCGCTGCGGAATGGCGAAGCGGGGAGGTCTTCCTTGTTCCAGAGGTTGACGACCGGATAGTTCGCCCAGCCAAAGCGCACGGCGACCGGCTTCGCGACCTGATCGCTGGACACGACGACCGTATCGCCGACGATCTTGGCGTCGGCGTCGTAGAACTTCTTGTCATCGCCCGCGACCGTAAAACCAGTCAGCTTGTCTCCCTTGACAATCAGCCCCGATCCGACGTGCTTGAAATGCACGACTGCTTCGCGACCATCGATCGAGAGACTGTCAAAAATCGGGCCGGAATACTCGACCTTTTCGCCATAGGCAAGCGCTCGCGCCGCCATCGCCAGCCGCTCGCCGACAGGCTGCTTCCGCTTGGGATGAATGTCTTTCTCGTCCCCCACGTCCGTGATCACGGCCATCGCCGCGTTGGGCGATTTGAGCGTGGTGAGCAATTGGGCCTCGCGCAGTTCGGCCCAATCGCTCTCCTGGGGTTCGTGCGCGATGGCCTTGTACGGGGCGAGTTGCACGAACAGGAACGGAAAATCTCCCTGCTTCCAGTCATCTCGCCAAGCCTTAATCATCGCGGGAAACAGCGTCCGGTAATACCAGGCCTGTCCGGAGTTCGATTCGCCTTGATACCAGATCGCCCCGCGGATGCCGAAGGGGATCAGCGGATGGATCATGCCGTTGTAAAGATCGAAATCCCCTTTGCTCTTTTGAGTTCGCGGCATGTCTTTCAGCGCCGGCTCCGCGTCGAAGGCTTCCTTGCTCATCCAACGCTCGGCCGTGGTCCCGCCGACATTGCAATTGATCAACCCGACCGGCACGTTCAACTGCTTTTTGAGGGCGCGGCCAAAGTAATACGCTACGGCAGAAAAGTTGGCGACGGTCTTCGAGTCGCACTCGGCCCATTTCCCTTGTACGTCCGCCGCGGGTGCCGCCGATCGCTGCCGTCGGGTGATCGTGATCAGATGGATTTGCGGATTGGCGGAATTGGCAATCACCTCGGCCGCGTTGGCGGTCCTGCTGAGCGGCAATTCCATGTTCGATTGCCCGCCGGCGATCCACACCTCGCCAACCAGCACATTCTTGGCTTCGATTTTGTTCGTCGGTCCCTCGATCACTAGGTCGAACGGACCGCCCGCCTTCAGCGGCTGTAAATCGACTCGCCAATGACCTAAAAATGAAGTCGTTTCAACTCTTTGGCCGGCGATTGAAACGCTCACTTTCTCGCCATCGTCAGCAGTGCCCCAGACCGGCAGCTTGATGCCTTGTTGGAGGACGGCGTTGTCCGAGAAGAGTCCGTTCGCCGCCACCGTCGCTCGCGCCGTTGCCGGAACAGCGACCAAAATCGAAAAGGCCGCAAGAGAAACGGTCCAAGTCAACGCGGCTATTCGGCGGCAAGTCATGGTGGGATTCTCCTTGCAGTGGGTGGATAGCGAGGCGGGATCGATCGCGATCCGCATTATAGCCGCCGGAGAGTCAGGAGGCAGTAGGCCGACGGCCGGAGGCAAGCGGAAGCACCGCGAAAGCCGGGAGTCAACGCTCGAAAACGGGCCGGGCGGCAGTCCAAAGAAGAAGGGCCGGAAAGCTCGACCGCGGGTACACGGTCTACTGTCTTACGGCCACTAGATGCGGCATCCAGAGGGCCTTGTCGACCAGCTCCAAGAGCACCTGGGGGTCGAATGGCTTGCGGAGATAGTAGGTGCCGCCCGCCTCATGCGACCGCCGGATGATGTCGGGGATTTGCGCCCCTGAGAGGAACATGAACGGCACGTCGAACAATCCCTCCTCGCGCTTGAGCCGCTCGCAAAGCTGCAAACCGCTTTGACCGGCGAGATTGATATCGGAGACTACCAGATCGGGCGTCGTCTGCCGAACACACTCAATCGCACCGTCGGCATCTCGGCAACAATTGCTTATATAGCCGGCGGCGCTCAGCACCGTCGCCAATCCGGCGATGATCTCGGGATCGTCGTCGATCACCAAAACAACCGCCTTGTCTTGAGATTCGATCATCGAATTCATCTTGCGACCGCGTCGAAAAGCCGTCGGTTTCATGGGATGCACACTCGCCGGTTGTCTATACGTTTCCGCCCGATATACAAATCGTCACAAGATCGGCAAATTATTCAAAACGGCCTGACTGAACCCCCTAACAGACAAAGTCATTCCCACCGGAAAATCCGAATCGCTGCACCCAACATCGAATAGAACGCGATAGAATACGTTGTTTGCAAAGTCTGGACAAAGTGCTTTTACGGTCGGCACTGCTTTTCAGCCCTTGAATCTCAAAGCCGCCTCGACATATTCATGCCCCCCGACAATAATCCCCGCCTCCCACTCCCTGGGCCGAACGATTTTGATCTCGCTCCACGCCGTTTGGGCGGCGCGGATCTCGACGGCCTTTCGGGATTGGTCCCTTCTTAGACTCTCGTCCTTGGATTCGAATCGCGGAAGCTGTGCGAGGCCGGCAATTGCTGGCTTGCGCGCTGTGCGCGACATCAGGGAAACGTGGATGCAATCCGCTCCTGACAACCGTCGGTTCAGAGACGGCGCTCGACGCGTCCGACGATTGACGGCGTGCGCCGGCGGAGTGGTGGCGCTTGCCGCGGTGCTACGACTTGCCGTGGCCGCCGACGCGCCACTTCCCGACAATCGCGCGACCAACTCGGGCAAGCCACTCGTCTTCCGTTCGGCCGATTCAGTGTCCCTGGACCGCGACGACTTGGATGCCGCAAAACAGTCGATCGATTGGCCGGCGCTGATTGCCAACCGACCCGACCACTCAGCCGACCAAACGGGCCTTCTGACGCAGATGCACTTCGCGATCGGGGACGGCGCCGCTAACCCGCTGAGGCAACCGCGGTTTGCGGTCGTTGAGCCGACGGCGGCGACGGCGGATACCGTGCCGCCATCCCCGCCGCCCGATCTCACGGCCTCAACGGAATTGGGGCCCATCAACGCGCCGCCAGCAAAGACCCATCCGCAATTCGCGCCGGCAAACGGCCTGCCGAACGGCGTCGTTGAACCGCAGCCCGAGGATTATCCGACTGACGGCGGACCGCCGCAGATGACCCCGCACGGCGATTTACCTGGCGGGATTTGGCCACACGACTATCTTCGGCATCAATTTGCCGAGCCGTTGGTCGGGGCAAGCTGGTGCAACGAACCGTATCACGTCGATTGGTTTCTAGGAATGATTCGCGGCACCGAGATTATCCGGGACCGCATCGATCAGAACGTAGGCGTTGTTGGCGGCGTTCGCCTCGGTTGGGACTACGACTTATATTGGGGCCTGGAAACGCGGCTAGGATTCTCGTCCCTCGAAGACCAGCCAGTCGATGCGCCGCTGGCCGGCAGCGCCGACAAGGTGATCCTCTGGGACTCCAGCCTGCTCTATTATCCCTGGGGCGATTCACGCTGGCGGCCCTACATCAGCCTCGGCTTAGGGCTGTCCGAATTCAGGTTCACCGACGAGTTCGGCGACCAGATTCGCCGCAATCTGCTCGAGCTGCCGTTTGGCGTGGGGCTGAAATACCGCTTGCACGATTGGCTGACGCTGCGGGCCGACGTGACCGACAATCTGGCCTTCGGCTCCTCCGGTCTGGCGACAATGAACAATGTGTCGTTCACGACCGGCATGGAATTCCGCTTCGGCGGCTGCCATCAGAACTACTGGCCCTGGGAACCGGCGTCGGCGCATTGAGAGAGCCGGCCGACGGCCGACTAACGCAGTGTCCGCGCCGTTTAACCGGGAGTCCACGACATACTCAGGGCCTGCAGGGTGTGCGATGCAGCGAATAATCGCTCCATCCGTCAACTCCGCTCCATGCCGCAACGGCTGGCTGGCGGAGTCGCCGAGGCCACGCTAGGTTGTACCAGGAGTGGTTTCTCTTAGTTCTTCGATCGGTCGCGGGCTATGAGCGAGGCAGCCAACACGCAGCACGAGCGGCGGCCGGATCGCTTGGCCGCCGTTATCCCCTGCTATCGCGTGAGCAAGCAGATCGCCGGCGTGCTCCGTGTGATTGGGCCCGAGGTGTGGCGGATTTATTGCGTCGACGATGGCTGCCCGGAGCAAAGCCGGTCGGTGGTCGAGAAGCTTGCCACGGAGGATCCGCGGATTCGCTCGCTGGTGCATGAGCGGAATCAGGGGGTCGGCGCGGCGGTCGTCACTGGCTTCCGGCAAGCCCTGGACGATGGTGCGGAAATGATCGTCAAGCTCGATGGCGACGGGCAGATGGATCCGGCCCGAATTCCCGAACTCATCGCCCCGCTTTGCGCTGGGGAAGCCGACTACGTCAAAGGCAATCGCTTCTACCACTTGGAAAGCCTGCGGGCGATGCCGGTGGCACGCTTGATCGGCAATGCCGGTTTGTCGTTCCTGTCCAAACTTTCGACTGGTTACTGGAACCTGTTCGATCCAACCAACGGTTACACGGCGATCCATGCCGCGGTCGCCCGACGGTTGCCGTTGGGAAAGTTGCAGCGGCGCTATTTTTTCGAGTCGGATATTCTGTTCCGGCTGAACACGCTGCGGGCCGTCGTCTCCGAGGTGCCGATGGAGGCCCGCTATGGCGACGAAGCGAGCAGCCTGAGCCTGATGAAAGCGTTCGTTCAGTTTCCGATCTACCACGCGCGGAATTATCTGAAGCGGATTTTCTATAACTACTTTCTCCGCGGCTTCAGCGCGGCCTCGATCAACCTGGTCATCGGCTTCGCGCTGCTCGTGTTCGGTGTGATCTTCGGGGCGGTGGAATGGATCGTGGGCGCCGAGCGGAACGTGCCCGCCTCAGCGGGAACGGTCATGTTGGCGGCGCTGCCGATCATCATTGGATCGCAGCTCCTACTGAACTTTCTCAGCTTCGACATGGCCAACGTTCCGCGCGAGCCTATTCATCACAAGATTCGGCTCCATGAACGACGAAGTTAAGCGCCTGCTTGCGACCTATCCGCGCGAGCGGCCGCCGCTGCCGCCGAAGCTGCAGGCGATCTACCACGACACGTATGTCTCCAGCCGGGAAGGCCGGACGGTGCTCTATCGGATCACGCAGTCGCTCGAGGCTTGGATGCACCGCCGCGTGGCCGCCGCTTCGGCCGCGGGCCAAACGGTTCTCGAAATCGGTGCCGGCACGCTCAACCACTTGCGCTTCGAGGCAAAGGACGGGACATACGACGTGGTCGAGCCGTATACCGCGCTTTACGAAGGGCGGCCGGAGACGGCACGAGTAAGAGCGTTTTATGCCGACATCGCCGACGTGCCGAGCAGCAATCGCTACGACCGGATCATTTCGATCGCCACGCTGGAGCACGTTCTCGACCTGCCGCGGCTCGTGGCCCAAGCCATGATGCTTTTGACGCCGAACGGCACTTTCACCGCGGGCATCCCGTCGGAAGGCGGATTCCTCTGGGGCTTCGCTTGGCGCTCATCGGTAGGGCTTTCTTTCCGACTGCGCACCGGCTTGAACTACGGCGACCTGATGCGCCATGAACACGTCAATCGTGCGGCCGAGATTGAAGCGATCCTCCGACATTTCTTCGGCAGCGTTCGCATACGACGTTTTCCAATTCCCTCAAGGCAACTCAGCCTCTACACCTTCTTACATTGCGGACAGCCGCACTTCGACCGGTGTCGCGAACTGCTCGGATAGCCCTTAACTCGCGCGGAACATCAGCTTGCCGACCTCCGGGCCGCATTGGGGACACATATAGCGCCGATTGCGCGGCGGGCGGCGGATGCGATCGAATTGCCGGCGGCAGCCAGGGCAAGTCGCCCGCCAGCGCCCAGCCGGCATCTGGACATTGCCACAACGTTCGGGTCGAGCGCCGATCGCGCGGCAAATCTCCCGCCATAGCGGGCCGTGCGCCGCGTCGTGCCCGGCCAGCGCGTGAGCGATCTCATGCAGAATCACGTCGCGAATCCAGGGCTCGTCGTGGGCCACAACAAAACAGGTGGACAGTTCGATCCGCCGCGCCGTATAGCGGCAAAGCCCGAGGCTACGCTGGCGGCGATTGAAGCCGAACTTCCAGTCCCGCAACCCATGCCGGCACATCAATCGTAGCGCGAGCGATTCGACATCCGTCAACGTCATGACAGCGACTCCGATCGCGGACCGAATTAGATCGAGTGGATTCTAGCGAGTGAATAGCCGGCGGAAAAAGATGAATTTCCGGCCCGTTCTGGGCGCTAGCTTGCTCGGGCCGTATATTCCAGCCTGACTCCCGAGAGTGAATACGCACCAGGTCGAACATTACCGTGTCCGAACAGTCATCCGAATTGCGGCTCGCCGCGCTCGCTAAGTCCGCCGCGAGGCGCGAAGCCGGTTTCGCTCTCGCCGCCGGCTTCCTCGGCTGGACGCTCGACGCCTTCGATTTCTTTCTGGTGCCGATCTCCGTGCCGGCCATTGCCAGGGAATTCAACACTAGCGAGGCGACGATCCTGTTCTCCGTGACGCTCACGCTCGTGTTCCGCCCGGTGGGAGCGTTCGTCTTCGGATTGCTGGCCGATCGCTACGGCCGCCGGATTCCGATGATGATCGACTTGGTGTTCTATTCGGCCATCGAGGTGGCCACCGGTTTCGCCCCGAACTTGACCACGTTTCTCATCCTGCGAGCATTGTTCGGGATCGGCATGGGGGGCGAATGGGGAATCGGGGCGTCCCTTGTCATGGAAAAGGTGTCCGCCAAATGGCGCGGCATGCTCAGCGGATTGTTGCAAGAGGGCTATGCCTTCGGTTTCCTGCTCGCGGCGACGGCTGCCCACTTCATGCTCGAGCCGCTAGGCTGGCGGCCGCTGTTCTTCCTCGGCGGATTGCCGGCGCTGCTAGCTTTGTTTATTCGCTTTGCAGTCAAGGAATCGGAGGTTTGGCAGAAGAGCAAGACGGAGAGTTGGTCGCATCTCGGCCGGGCGATCGCCTCGCACTGGAGAATCTGGATCTACCTGACGCTGCTGATGGCGATGATGAACTTCGCCTCGCACGGCACGCAAGACTCGTATCCGACGTTCATGAAAGATTTTCATAAGATGTCGCCTGCGGATTACACGCGCGTCGTGATGATCATGATGGTCGGCGCGATTCTGGGCGGCGTCGTCTTTGGTCTGGCGTCCGACCGCTTCGGCCGCCGGAGGATGATGATTCTCGCCTTCGTCGGGGCCTTCGTCACCGTTCCGCTCTGGGCACTGTCGATGGAAATGAAATGGATCATCGTGGGCGGTTTCCTGATGCAGTTCTTAGTCCAAGGGGCTTGGGGAGTGATCCCGGCCCACATCAGCGAACTCTCGCCCGATCAAGTCCGCGGTTTTTTGCCGGGATTCTCCTACCAATGCGGGAACCTGGTGGCCGCTTCGATCGGATGGCTCCAGGCAAAACTGGCGCCCGAATACGGCTACCCGCATGTGATGGCCATTAGCGCCGGCGTTATCTTCGTCGTGGCGATCTTAGTCACTGCCCTGGGGCGCGAGCGCCGCGGCGTCGTTTTTGGAGACAGTGATTAACCGTTACCCTCGGGCGGCCTGCCCGCGGCGCTTGACCAGAGTGACTTCGTTGCCGGATGCGTTGAACCGAAGGTCATCCATCAGGAGCCGCATCAGCCGCAGGCCGCGGCCGCCATCCAAGCCCTCGGGCGCGCCCTCGAGCAGTGCTTGAGCCCGCGCTACATCGAATCCCGGGCCCTCGTCGGCAACTTTGACCTCCATCTGCTCGGGAGTGATCCGCACGTCCACGCGCACCTTGCGGTCGCGATAAGGCGCCTGCGTGCGCCGCTCTTGGAAGACGTCGGCCGTGGGTTGGGATAGCAGTTTCTCGCGGGCCGCCTCGATTTGCTCACCCGTCAGTTCCAGATTGCCGTGATAGAGCGCGTTGAGAATCGCCTGCTGCATCGCGATTCCGATGCGAAGGCCTTCGTTGTCGTTGCACAATCCCATCCGAAACGCGATTTGCCGAATCAAGTCCACCAGCGGGTCAATCAATGCGGCATCGTTGTTCAGCACGAAAGTGAATTCGGCCCGCGTCTGGCAGGCCACAAGTCGCTCGTAGTTGCGATTCGTCTCGCCAAGCGCCAGGATCTGCGCCACCGTATCCTCGAGCATGTCGGCCAGACGCGACTTGGGCACGTAGCTCGCAGCCCCCCGCTCCAGGGCCTCAATCGACAACGCCTCGCTGCCATGGGCCGTCATTAGGATGACGGGCACTTGCGGGTGACGGATCCCAATTTGCTTCACCAGTTCCAGACCATCCATCTCCGGCATCTGCATGTCGGTGATGACCAGGTCGGCCGGCGATTTGCCGAGGCGCGCGAGCGCTTCGACGCCGTTGGCGGCCGTTTCGGTCTTCCAATTGGTGTTTCCCCGCAACAATCCCACGACCAGGCGACGGTCGATATCGGAATCGTCCACCACAAGTAGCGTCGGCATAGCGGATCTCCCTGTGGAAAATAATGCAAGGGAGCGGCGGCGCGCCGATTTTAAGGCATCGAAGCGGAATAAGCCAGTGGCGGAGCCCGGTTAACATGCTAGATTTTTTGCGGTAGGCTCGGTAGCATGAGTCGTTTGGCCCAATGCAAGCCGGCCACGCTTCGCCGTCGTCGCATTCCACCGTCTAAGCCAGGACTCCGTCGAATATGCCGATTGTCACGTTTGTCAACGAAAAGAAAGAGATCCAAGTGCCCGAGGGGGCCAATCTCCGCAAAGAGGCGATGCGGGCGGGGATCCAGGTCTATTCAGGAATCCACAAGCTCCCGATCGGCAATTGTCACGGGTTGAGCCTGTGCGGATCCTGCCGGGTGTTGGTCACCAAGGGGATCGAAAACGCCAGCCCAATTGGGACGGCCGAGCGGATGCGGCTCAAGGTTTCGATGGCCTATGTCGGCAACGAAGATACGATGCGGTTGTCCTGTCAGACGCAAGTCATGGGCGACATGACGGTCGAGACCCGTCCCGCGCTGAATCTCTACGGCGACAATTTCTTTAGTTAAAGCCCACTTGGCGCCGGCTACCGCCGGAGACAGATGTGAATTTGGCGCCGGCTAACGCCGGACGCGGCCGTGAAACAAATTGTCGCCATCGTGAAGCCGTATCTGGCGGAGAAGGTGCTCGAGGGGCTCAAGCGAGCGCCGCTCGAGGCCTGCAGCGTCCGCGAGGTAAAGGGCTACGGGCGGCAGAAAAGCTATCTCGACCAATATGGCGACAGCGAATACTCGCTCGCCTTCTTGCCCAAGGTCGAGATCAATCTCTGGGTGGACGACTCGAGGGCAGAAGAAATCATCCGCCGCATCGTCGAAGTCGCCCGCACCGGCCGCATGGGTGACGGCAAGATCTTCGTCCTCCCGGCTAGTGAAGTGGATTCTAGCTTCCCGGCGTCTTGATCGCGCCGGCGAGCATCTCGATCGGATGCATTGCGCGGCGCCGCGTGCCATGTTCGATCTGATGGCGGCATGAGAAACCGGGGGCGAGAACCGTAGCCTCGGCTGCGGCGCGGACGGTCGGAAAGAGCACGCGGTCGCCAATCTTCATGCTCAGTTCATAATGCTCGTATCCGAACGAGCCGGCCATGCCGCAGCAGCCGGAATCAACGAGCGTTGTTTCGGTGCCGGGGATCATTGCCAACAGCGCCAGAGTGTCTTTCATCCCCACGAGCGCCTTCTGGTGGCAATGCCCGTGCAGTAGGAGTTTGCCGGGCCGCGGCGCTGGCGAAAGCGTGATGCCCGCGCGGACCAGATGCGTTTCGATGAGTTCCGCGTCGGCGACTATCGACGCTTCGTCCGGCACTAGATCGCGATACTCGTCGGTCAAAGTGAGCAGACAACTTGGCTCGCAACCGACGATCGGAACACCGCGCGAAGCCCAAGGCCGGAGCAGCTCGATACTGTGGCGCGCCCGTTGCTGCGCGTCGCGCAGCAACCCCTTCGAGATGGCCGCCCGGCCGCAGCATTCCAGATTCGCCAGATGCACTTCATAACCGGCCGCTTCCAGCACTTCGACCGCCGCTTGATTCACTTGCGGTTCGCAATAGCTGGTCAGGCAATCGTCGAGCAGGACGATCGGGCCGCGCGGCGCGGCGCCGGGTCGCTCGTGGCGATGGAACCACTTCTGGAAGTGCCGGCGGACGAATCGCGGTAGCGGGCGGCGGCGATCGGCGCCCATCAGCTTCTGCATGAACAGACCCATCCCCGGTATCCGCAACATCCAGTTGGAAAACGGCGCGAAGGCCGATCCGAGACGGTTGACCTGGGCGACGCCGGCCATAAGCTGCGCGCCGAGCGGCGTGCCGTGGGCCGCGTAGTATTGGCTCAAAAACTCGGCCTTCATCTTGGCGACGTCCACATTCGACGGGCATTCCGCCTTGCACCCTTTGCACTGCAGGCAGAGATCGAACGTGTCGTAAAGCTGCCGGCTCGTGAGGCTCTCGGCGGGCATCGCCCCGGAGAGGACCAGTCGCAGCGCGTTCGCCCGCCCGCGAGTGCTATGCTCCTCGTCCCCGGTGACCATGAACGAGGGACACATCGTGCCGGTCTTCAGCTTCCGACAAACGCCCGAGCCGTTGCACATCTCCGCAGCACCGGCGAGTCCGCGTTCGCGGCTAAAGTCGAAGATCGTGGGGATGACGAGCGGCTTGTAGTTCGGGCCTTCGCGGAGATTCTCGATGGGGCTGGGTCCATCAACCACTTTGCCCGGATTCAAGATACCGGCCGGATCGAAGGCCGCCTTGATCTGTTTGAAGGCCGAATAGAGCCGGCTCCCGAACAGCCGCTCGTTCAGATAACTGCGGGCGAGGCCATCGCCGTGCTCGCCGCTCATCGAACCGTGAAACTCCATCACCAGTTCGCAGACTTCGCGGGAGATTTGTTCGATGCGGGCCAAATCGCCTCGATCGGCGGCGTTCAGGAGCGGACGAATGTGCAAGCAGCCGACGGAAGCATGGCCGTAGAACGCTCCCTCGGTTCCTACTCGAGCGAGAATCTCGCGGAACCGGCCCACGAATTCCGGCAATCGCGCCGGCTCGACGGCCGTGTCTTCGACGAAAGCGATCGGCTTGCGGAGGCCGGGGATGGCATAGAGCAGCGGCATGGCAGCCTTGCGGCTAGCCCAGATGTGATCGCACATTTTTGGCTCAAGCGCGTGCAGCACATGCTGCAATCCTGGCTGCCCGCGTAGCCGTTCTGCAAGCTCATCGGCTTGACGGCGAACTTCTTCGTCCGATTCTCCGCTGAATTCAACCAGCATCAACGATTCCGGATGCCCGACGACGAAATCGAGATAGTTCCGATATTCGAGACTCTTTTCCGCCAAGCGGATGATCTGGCCATCGAGAATCTCCGCCGCCGAGGGACGGCAGCTCAGCGCCGCTCCGACAGAAGCAACCGCCGCCGTGAGCGAATCGAAATGCAGCACGACAATCCCGCGCCGCGCCGGCAGCGGCACGAGATGCACGAGCGCCTCGGTGACACAGGCCAATGTGCCTTCCGCGCCAACGAGCAGCTTCGCGAGATTGAACTCAGCGCCGCGATAGCGCTGGGCCTCGATTTGCCGCACCCGTTCGACGCTGGGCGGAAGCGGATACCTCGAGCGACACTCGCCGACGAATTCGTCCAAGTTGTATCCACTCACGCGCCGCAAGATTGCGGGAAAGCGGCGAACGATCTCATCGCGATTCTCGGCGACGACGCGCGCGACTTCGCGATACGCCGCGCCCCAGCGATCGCCGCGCGCTTGCTCCTTGGCTAACTCAGTAGCGGCGAGCGGCTGCAACGTCGCCAACGAACAATCGGCCGCCAGCGCCTCGAGCGATATCACGTGATCCACCGTCTTGCCGTGGCGAATGGAGCGTGCGCCCGCCGAGTTGTTGCCGATCATGCCGCCGATGTTCGCGCGATTGCTCGTTGCCACGTCCGGTCCGAATTGCAGCCCGTGCGGTTTCGCCGCGGCGTTGAGCTGGTCGAGCACGACTCCCGGTTCGACGCGGGCAACGCACAGGTTTGGATCCAGCTCGATGATCCGATTGAGATACTTGCTGAAGTCGACGACGATTCCCGCGCCGATCGACTGTC
>DASZFO010000266.1 GCA_035939775.1 Pirellulales bacterium
ACAGGACACTGGTTCACGAAGATTGAGGATCATATCGATTATCTCATGGTCCGAGTTGATCCCGACAAGGTGACGCCGTTGAGGGATCAACAGGAATCCAACGCCTATCTGCAAAAGTAGAGACGAGAAGCGCGACGAAAGCGGTCCAAATTGGGTGCGGTCCGCCGTCGAACAAACTTCCGGTCGGCCGGCCGTCTCGTTCGAGCGCCGCAGGCAACGCAAACAAGCGATCGAACGCAGATGCGCGGGACAGGCGCCCCGCGCATCACGCACCAGTGGTTCTTTGTGACCGGCTTACGCCGAGACCGTTCCGTCTCCAATCAATCTAGTTGGCCAAGGGATCGGGGCGCACCTGGATGTGCACCACCAGAGGCTTGCTTCCCTTTCCGTCTTCCTTGAGCCACGGCGCGCGATCGCCTGCCGACGACCACAGGCCTCGGCCCTTCCAGCCGGCGGCCGGATCGTCGATACGCCCATCCATGCCTTTGGCGTAGAAGCCCATCGGGTAGGGGACGCGCAGCATGACCATCTTGCCGTCCTTTAAGGCGACAAAGCCGTCACTGAGATTGGCGGTGGATAGCGGAACGTTCTCGCCGAGACCAAGCGTGTCGTGCTGATCGACCCATGTGTAGTAGCTCGCCTCGGCGCTGTTTTCGCCGATCCCTTCGAAGCCGGGGCCCGGGTATTTGTAGAACGACCAGCCCTCGGGGCAGTGGTCGCCGGTTGCTTTCGGTCCATTGAGCGGCCCTTTGCACTTGCGTCGGTCGAAGCTTGCGAGATGGCCGCTCGACAGCGACCCCCAAACCACGCCGTTCTTGTCGATGTCGCCGCCACGAATGCCGAAGCCGGGTAATGGCACGTTATAGATTTCCGACAACCCGGTTTTCGGATCGAAGCGCAAGACGCTGGACGCTCGGGCGCCGAACACGCCGGTGGTGAACCAGACCGATCCATCAACCGGGCTCGGCATCACCGCATACGGTCCCGAGAGGCCGTTGAGTTCGAGCTGGGTGTCCTTGGCCGGGTCGGCCGGCTGGTTGGGCCCGATATAGTCGTCGCGCTTGCTGTTGCCGTTGGTGTCCAGCACGTACGGCGACCAGCCTTGCGCCTTTGCGGCGTCGCCGGTCTCGCCGAACACCTTGGTGTTCAGCCAACCGACAACCGGTCCGGTGCCACTGAACCACAGCGTATCATTCCCATCATAGCCAAACTGTAGGTGATGAGTGGAAAAGCAGGTGTTCACGAACGTGTATTTCATTGTCTTTGGGTCGAGGATCGCCACCTGCCGGCCTGATTGGTCGAGCGGAAAGACCTTGGCCGACGGGTGGTCCGAACCCTTTTTGCAAAAGGCCGGATTGTCCGCGCCGCGTATCGTTGCAGCCAGCCAGACGCGGCCCTTCCCGTCGAACATGGCATTGTGATTGTTGGCTTTGGTATTCCAGATCTTTTCGTCGCCCCAATAGGCGGAGGGCTGCATCGGCTGGGCGCTGAAGCCGAAGCCTTGCGACTCCGCCATTTTTTGATCTTCCACTGGCATCTTGAAGAACGTTACTTTGCTCGTCTTCGGATCCAGGTCGGCATGTCGTCGCTGGCATATTCGGGCGAGCCGAACAGCGGGCCATTGGCGTTGACCGCCGGATTGCGCCGATCGGAAGAAATAAGATCGTGCATGTACGTCTTTTCGGTGCCCCATTGCCAGGTCGTGATGACGACGTTGCGCTCGACGCCCTGTGGCCGCGGCGGAGTGCTTTTCGGCAACTCGCCATTGGCGATGCGATCTGTCCAGTCACCGAGATACTTGAGAGGGGCGCCGCCGAAAAAGCCCGCCTCGGTGACCATCTCCTCACCTGCCAAACCGGACTGCAAGCGCCGCATCCAGGCTTCTTCACCCGTTTTGAACGAGCCGAATTGAGCCGGAATCGTGCGGGTCGCTTCCTGACCTATCTGGTGGCAGCCCATACAGCCGATGTTCTTCATTTGGCGGAGCCAGTTGGCCATCTTGGAGGCGCCGGGATCAGCGTATATTGCAGTACCGCTCAACTCGCTTTCAGGCGGTATTTTCAGCATCGAATACCAATAGATGGCGGGATAATAATGCGCTGCTGCCGCGGCGTTCGGGGCGGCTACTGCCGCCAAATCAAGATGCTGGCCGGGCTTCGCCCGCATTTTTGGTGAATCCACGAGGCCATAGCCGCGCACCCAGACGCTGTAATTCACGGCTGGGAGGTCGGGGATGACGTAGCGCCCCTGATCGTCGGTGACGACCATCTTGGCAAATTTGGTCGGGAGTTCGACGCTCTCGGCGATCACCCACACGCCAGCTTCTGGCCCGTTTGGGCCCGTGACGACGCCGCCAATATCATCGTTGTCAATCGCTGGTGCCACGGTCGCCTGCGCGCCCGCTGGCAACGGCCTGCCCACCATCGCGCTTGCCAGGACGGTGACGGCGATCGCCGCAAAGCTCGTTCGAAATAACTCGCTTGTCCTTGTCATTGTTTCCTTCCCTGAAATGAGCCGCCAATTGGCGTACGGTCTCGTCCTCTTTGGGAGAGTTGAATCTATCAAAACGCTCGGC
>DASZFO010000267.1 GCA_035939775.1 Pirellulales bacterium
GAAGTGATCGACACGAACCTGCGCGGCACGTTCCTCTTCGCTCGCGCCGCCACTCGCCCGATGATGCAAGCTCGCTACGGCCGGATCGTCAATATCTCGAGCGTTTCCGGAGTCCGCGGAAATCCCGGGCAGGCGAACTACTCGGCCTCGAAAGCGGCGGTGATCGGATTCAGCCGCACGGTTGCGCGGGAGCTGGCGAGCCGCAAGATCACGGTCAACGTGGTCGCCCCTGGCTTCGTCGAGACCGACATGACCGCGGTGCTCGGTGAAGCGATGATGGACGAAGTGGTCAAGAAAATGATTCCCGCCAAGCGGATCGGCAAGCCGGAAGAAGTGGCGGACGCCGTGCTCTATTTCGCCTCCCCGGCCAGCGGCTTCGTCACGGGGCAGGTGCTGGTCGTGGATGGCGGATTTACGGTCTAGAAATGCCTAACAAATCTGGCGGAGACTGTCCCCCTTTTGCGGAGTTCGCGGAGCAAAACGGGGACTGTCCCCTTCTCCCAGCCGGATTTGTTCGGCGCTCTGAAAACGGTAAGTGCTTCCGATATAGACAGAACGCTAAAAACTCGGTATATCTTGACCTGACTTGTGGAAATCCTCTATCTTGAGGCGCTTTCCTACTAGCAGTCGAAAAAATCAGCGTTGCTCGCGCGACCCACGGGATGGGCGGGGTGCGTGGCGCCTAATGCCTTTGTTGCCCTAATTGCATCTACAGGAGGAACCCGAAGGTGGCTTCCGTTAAAGAGCGTGTCATCGACATCGTGGCCGAGCAGTTGGGGGTCAACAAGGAGCAGGTCACCCCGGAAACGTCCTACGTCAACGACTTGGGCGCCGATTCGTTGGACGTGGTTGAACTCGTGATGGAATTCGAGGAAGAATTCGACATCAATATTCCCGACGACGCGGCGGAGAAGATCCAAACCGTCGGGCAAACCATCGAATACATCGAGAAACACCAATCCTGACCGCATGTGCATAAAACGACGCGTCGTCGTCACCGGCCTGGGGGCGGTCACCTCGCTCAGTCTAAAAGTTGAGGATCTCTGGCAGCGGATTCTTCGCGGCGAGAGCGGCATTCACCCCTTGCGCCTGTTTGATACGACCCGATACAAGGTCAAGTTTGCCGGCGACATCTACGATTGGTCGCCGGGTGAGTATATATCGGCCAGGGAAGAAAAGCGCCTGGACCGGTTTACTCAGCTTGCGCTGGTGGCGGGGATCGACGCCGTGCGCGATTCTGGGCTCGATTTCTCGCGCGAAGATCCGTTTCGAGCCGGAGTGATTCTTGGCTCGGGCATCGGCGGCCTCAGTGAGATCGAATCGCAGCATCTCCGGCTGATCCAGAAAGGCCCGGATAAAGTCTCAGCCTTCACGATCCCCAAGCTGATGGTCAATGCAGCCAGCGGCTATATGTCGATTCAGTTTGGCCTGCGCGGCCCGAACACGGCCGTGGCCACCGCCTGCGCCAGCGCCGCCAACGCCATCGGCGACGCCTTCAAGACGATCCAATACGGCGAAGCCGACATCATGGTCACCGGCGGCACCGAGGCCGCGATCACTCAGATGGGCATCGCCGGCTTTTCCAACATGAAGGCCCTCTCGGAGCGAAACGACGAGCCGGCCAAGGCCAGCCGCCCCTTCGATCGCGATCGCGACGGGTTTGTGCTCAGCGAAGGGGCGGGGCTTTTGGTGATTGAAGAACTCGCGCACGCTAAAGCGCGCGGCGCAAGAATCTACGCGGAATTGCTCGGCTGCGGCGCGACGGCCGACGGCGGCCATATCACGCAGCCGGACGAAAGCGGCGCCGGCGCGGCCAACGCCATGCGCCGGGCGTTGAACGACGGCGGAGTCAATCCCGACGAGATCGCCTATATCAATGCCCACGGCACCAGCACACCGCTCGGCGATCAGGCCGAGACGAAGGCCGTCAAGAAAATCTTCGGCGATCATGCCCATCGGCTCAGCATCTCGAGCACGAAGAGCCAGTTGGGCCACATGCTCGGCGCGAGCGGCGGGGTCGAGCTGATCCTCACCATCCTGGCGGTCCGCGACGGGACCATTCCGCCGACGATCAACTACGATACGCCCGATCCCTTGTGCGACTTGGATTACACGCCGAACGAAGCTCGCCGGCGCGACGTGCCCGTCGCGATGAGCAACAGCTTCGGTTTCGGCGGGCACAACGCCTCGCTCGTCGTCGGCCGCCTCCGCAACGGCTCGCGGTAGCCGCTAGCGGCATCAATCCGTCGCGCGAAGGATGTGGGCTTGAATCAACCTGCGTTCGTCGTCCGTCAATTCTACCTTACCCAGTTCGATCGTGAGCTTGGCGATCTTTCCGTTGAAGCGGAAGGGCACCTGGTAGTCGTTGTCGTCCACTGGCGTGCGCGTGTCGACGCCCACGTCGAACGTCTCGTCAATCGACATGATGAAAGGAATCGTGTGCGCGACCTTCTTCCTGGCGACTTCTTTGCCGTCAACTGTCAGCACGCCCTCTCCCCCTTTGCCGAAACCTGGCCCGTCGTATTTGAAGTCGAATACGATCGTGTGTTGTCCCGATGCAAGCGCTTCCTTGCCCTCCCAACGGAACCGCTCGAGATCGAGCAGGTTGTAGAGGAAAACGGGTTTACTCTTGAGCAAGTAAAGCCCGTAACCGCCGAATCGGCCTCCTTCGGTGACGAGCATCCCTTCGCCGCCCCCGTTCGGGACCTCAACATTGGCGGTAATCGTGTAGGACTTGTTTAGAATGCTCGGCGCGTCGCTGGGCGGGAGACCGGGCAACTCGCCCGAGTACGTAAAGAGCGTGCGTCCCGCGGTGGCGCTCGGCCGAGGCGCGAGGAGGCGCGGCAAGACCGAATTGTCGAGCGGAAACACGTTGTATTTCGTCGCCTCCACCAGGAAGAGTTCCTTCATGTCGCGGAGCTTGTCGGGCATCTTCGCCGCGAGATCGTTGTCCTCGGAATAATCCTCGGCGATGTTGTAGAGTTCCCACTTGTAGCCATTGACCACGTCATCGGGCAGTTTGGCCGTGCCCAAGAGCCACGGCGGAACGGGCGGGGTCGTGCAGGCGATCCAGCCGTCGTGGTAAATCGCGCGGTTGGCAAACATTTCGAAATACTGCGTATCGCGCTTCGAGGGCGCATTGGCGTTGGCCTTGTCGAATGTATAGGCCATGCTCACGCCCTCGATTGGCTTTTGTGCAATGCCGTTGACCATCACCGGCGCATGAATGCCGGTGGCTTCGAGGAGTGTCGGCACGATGTCGATCATGTGGTGGAACTGCGTGCGGATGCCGCCCGCGTCCTTGATGCGATTCGGCCAGGCGATGCACATCCCCTGCCGCGTGCCTCCGAAATGCGAAGCCACCTGCTTCGTCCATTTGAACGGCGTGTCGAACGCCCACGACCACGCCACCGACATGTGCGGATAGGTCGCCGCCGAACCCCAAGCGTTGTAAGCCTTCATCTGCTCGGCGATCGGTAGGTCTAGGATGCCGTTGTAGGCCGTCATCTGGTTCGGCGTGCCGACGGTCGTCCCTTCGGCGCTCGTGCCGTTGTCGCCCGAGATGTAAATGATGAGCGTGTTGTCGAGCTTGCCCATGTCTTCGACGGCCTGGATCACGCGACCAATTTCATGGTCGGTATAGGCCACGTACGCGGCGAACACCTCCGCCTGGCGCGCGAAGAGCTTTTTCTGTTCCGCGGTGAGCGTTTCCCACTTCGCCAATTCGTCCGGCCACGGTGTCAGCTTCGTGCCGGGCGGAATCACGCCGAGCCGCTTCGGGTGAGCGTCTTATTAGTTGGTAGATTCAGACGGCGGTTCCGTACCAGAAGGTTTCCCATTGGCCGGGTTGGCTGAGGAAGAGCGCTCGCAGATGGCAGACGTTATTGCTGCCGCGTTCTCGCCACCGCATGCCCG
>DASZFO010000268.1 GCA_035939775.1 Pirellulales bacterium
CCTTCGCAAAAATGTCGAAGTCCTTGAATTCATGCCCCTGGACCTTGAAGGAAAACACCCGCTGGCCGGCGCCGGTAATACCTTCGTAGGTCTCCGCAAAGTAGAGCTTCGCGAGATACTTGCCATTGGGAACCTTAGAAGAGAAAGCCGTCATCCCCCAATGCTCGCTTGTGAATAAGCCCGGCTCCTTTGTTCCCGTCGCTCCCGTGGCCGACCCAGCGCCGGCGGCGGCACCCGCAGTGGCAGAAGGCATCTTGCTCTTCCAGATCGTGTTGCCAGTCAGCTTATCGAGCGCCACGATTAATGCGTCTGGGCCGCCCGGCGTGCAGATGACGTGATCGCCATCGACGAGCGGCGATTCCCGGTAGCTCCACATCGGAACCGCTCCACCAAAATCCTCGGTCAAACTGCGCTGCCAGACGATTTCCCCGTCCTTGGCCTTCAGGCAAGCCAAGCGTCCTCCCAAGCCGAGGACATAGAGCCGGTCGCCGTCGACTGTTGGCGTGCAACCGGGGCCTTCCTTCGCCTGCGGCCAGCGCTGCTGGAACGCGGCTCCCAGAGACTGCGCCCACAGTTCCTTCCCCTCCTTTTCGGAAATCGCCCAGACGACTTCTTGATCGCCGCGGTTGCTCATGCCGAAAACATGTCCGCCGGCAATCGAGGGTGCGCTGTCGCCTCCACCTAGCCCCTTGATTCGCCAAGCAAGCGGCGGCCCTTCGGCCGGCCATTCTTGGAGCAGGTCTTTCTCCTTCGACATCGCATTCCGGTCAGGACCTTGCCATTGCGGCCAGTCGGCGGCGACAACCGCATTCCAGCGAGGGCTGGCGGCCAGCGCGGTCGCTGTTAAGACCAACACATGCAAAGATTCGCCAATACGACGGCAACGTGGACGCAACTTGAGGATCTTCATGATTGAACTCCAACGGCGTGAGGAGGATAGATGGCAAAGTCTCGAAACTGTGCTTCCAGTTCAGCGTGCGACTGGTTGCGGGAGGAGGGCCGGGTAAAGGTCACCCTTCACCGAAACCGCAGACGTGTAGAATGGAGAAAAGTCCATCGCACCAGGCCGTCATCTGAAAGAAAATCGTTCTCGACCCAGATTTTACGGGTTCGCGCGGCCAGACGATATGACAATTCTCGAAGATCCTTGAACAATCCTCCAAATCGGTCGATGCGCCGTGGATAAGGACTCAAACGGCTCTATGATGGCGAAAGAAGGATGATCAACCAATCGCAGAAAAGGCTGACCCGATGCGGCTTCAACAAGACGAACTTGCAGCGCGGATTTCGCAGGCGGTGTCAAACGACGGCGTGTTCGAGGTACAGCCCGGCCTCCATTTGAGCAGGTTTTCACAACCTACAGGACCCGTGTATGCGTCTCTCCCTCCATCGTTCTGTGTCATTGCTCAAGGCGCCAAGGATGTCCTGCTCGGCGCTAACTCGTTCCGTTACGACCCGGCTCACTATCTGATTACGACGGTGGAGTTACCACTGGCCGGGACGGTTGTCGAAGCTTCACGGCAATTCCCGTACCTGAGTTTGCGACTCGTGCTCGACTCCACGGTGGTGACGTCGATGATGGTCGAGTCGGGCGATATTAGTCAGAGCGGCGGCGATGGCGGTGTGACTGCGGTTGGCGTCAGTCCATTGGATGCGGATCTTTTGGATGCCTCGTTGCGCCTCGCACGGCTCGCTGCAGTTCCGAACGACTACCGCGTGGTGGCTCCGCTTGTGACCCGCGAGATCGTCTATCGGCTGCTAATTGGTCCTCAGTGCAACCGACTTCGCCATCTTGCAAAGTTCGGCGGCCAGGCTCACCGAATCGCGCGCGCGATTCAGACCATTCGAGAGAGTTTTAACCAGCCACTGCGAATTGAGGACTTGGCGCGGATCCTCCATATGAGCGGGTCTGGGTTCCATGCGCATTTCAAGGCCGTGACCGCAATGAGTCCGCTGCAGTTTCAGAAACAATTGCGTCTCCAAGAGGCACGACGGCTGATGATCAGTGAGCAACTCGACGCGGGGCAGGCAGGCTTCCGAGTTGGCTATGATGACGCCTCGCAATTCAATCGTGAGTACAAACGCCAATTTGGCGAGCCGCCAATGCGCGACATCGGACGCCTTCGCGAGCAAGTAGTGTTGCAATGAAACCGGTTACATCGTGTAAGGACTTAGTGCTGGCACAGAATTCGCCACGGAATCGTTGCGGCCGGCACTCAAGGGCGTAAAATGGGGAAGTTCGCCAGAATTCCTACACGCCCGGTCGACAACACCCGCCTTGGGTCGGAAAAGGGGGAAAGTCCCCGGCGGTTCTCGGATATGCTCCAAGTTGGCAAGAAACGGCAAGATCGCGCTTTTAATCGCGCCGCCGGCGCGGTCTATCCCGCCAGCCGCGCGATCCGATTGAACGGGATCACGTCCGGCACCTCGTCTTGGCATCGGTATTGCATGACATAGGCGTCTTCGGGAGTGTCGTCGTAAAACTCGCGAAGCACCGAGACGGCCTTGAAGCCGCTGTTGCGGAAAAAAAGCTGGGCCGACAGATTTGTCTCGCGGACCTCGAGCAGAATTCGGCTGCGGCGCTGCTGGGAGAGCTTGCCGACCAGCTTGCCGATCATCTGCGTGCCGACTCCCTGCCGGCGGACGTGGCCTGCCACCGCGAAATTCAGAATATGCAGCCGGTTCTTGTGCAGCTCGTAGATCATGAAACCCACGACCTGATCGTCCAGCTCGGCTACCATGCCGATGCAGTTGCGCTGCCGCAAACAACGGACAAAATCCTCTTCGGACCAGGGGAATTCGAAGCTCTCGGTTTCAATCGCCAGGGCCTCGATCATGTCGCGCCGGATCATCCAGCGGATATGGATGCGGACTTCCGATTTGGATTGGGAACTCACAGCGGCCTCCTTCCTTGTAGGCACGTTGCTTGATGCACTCCAACGGCGTCGAATCCGACGCGGGGGGATACGGTAACAAATGCCGCCCTCCCTGCCAAGACGAACTGACGACCGCGGCAAATCGCGGGTTTTTCTGGACCCGGCAACGATTGCGATCAAACTTTGGGCCGCTGGCTCGACGCCGGCGCGGTCACGACCGAGCTTCGGCCGCGAGTCATCCTCGGCGGACCAGGGGCGAAAACGTCGCGGCGCGTCCGTTTTTCCCAATATGCGAACCCCAGGCTGGCCGCGATGATCGCAATGCCCACGACGCTCGGCGCGAGCCACAGCCACCAAAGGACGCCGCCCAGCCCGGCGATCCAATAGGGCCAACGCACCAACGCCTCACGAAATCCAGGGCGACCGACAAGCCAAAACGCGGCTGCAACCGCGATAGCGCCGACGAGCGCGATCAGCAGGCGCGTCGCCAGACCGTCCACCGATTCCGCCGAATACGTGACCACCAGCAGACCGTCTGAACCGGTGACGGAAAACATGGCCGCTCCGAGATCCTCGTCTTCAACCACCTTCCAAATATCGGTTGCCTCATCGGCCACTCGCTGCTTTCCAGAGCGATCATCGAAAAGGGGTTGCGTTCCCAGCTTGCGGGCCAATTTGGCCTCTGCCTCGTCGACCGAATGGAGCACAGCATTGGCGGCTGGATCGGCCATAGCCGCAGTGTTGCGCGCCCGCTCTCGCTCGACGGCGGCGCGGGCGGCCAAATATCGCCGCGCCCAGGGCGCAAATATCTCCGCGATCGGTTGCACCGTCTCATCCGACAACACGGAGGCAGCCGAATCGAGCAGGCTTGACGCGGCTTCCAATTGAATGATTTCCCATTCGAGCGGCGAAACGGATTTAACGCGTCGTTGGCCTTCCTTTGCGACGGCGCCGGGTGACCCGGCTAGGGTCCAAAGCGTTTGATCGACCGAATAGCCGAGCAGCGATGGGGCGCGATACGTCCGTGTCGCCGACTCGAACTCGCCGGCCGGTCGATCGACGAGGAAGACAATTTCAATCCGCTGCGGCAGCTTGCCGCCGCCGGCCGAAACGCTCCATCGATTCCCTGCGATCCGTTTCAATACGGCCGGTGCGTCATTCGCTCGCACCTGGAGCAGATGATCCTCGGGCGGCATCTCGAGCAGGCAACCGGTCGCTCCTGCCGATTCCAGGTCGAACGCGGCAGTGCCAAAGCCGGTTTGGTCGCTCAACGACGTCACGCGGATGTCCGCCAATCGGACTCGTGGTCGTTCGATCGCTTTTTCGATCGATTTCAGCGTCGCCTCGAAGCTATCGCCGATCACCTGACAGGTGCGATAAACTTCCATTCGGGGCGAATTCGGGATGAAGCTTCCCGGCAAGGGTTCGACGTTCAACCCGCGCTGTTCCCAAGCGAGCTGCTGCTCGTTGGAATTCGTGGGCAGCAGAACAAATCTTCGCAATGGTCCGAGGCCGACCGGCCGAATGTCGGGCACCCGAAGACGCTGCCCCGCGGCTACGGCGACCGGCCCGCTCAAGCGAATGTGCTGGGTGCCGATGAGCGGCTCGGCCGGCCTCAGAACGAGCTGCTTGCGGCTCTCGCCCGGCACGTCCACCATTTCGCTCGCCATCGTGGGGCTGATTTCCGTCGCGGCACTCCACTGTGCTGGAAGATCGAAGCGCAGAGCGTCCAGCACTCCGCCGGAAATCTTGAGATCGAGATCGACCGCCGCTGTCCAGGTATCCCCCCCGCGGCGCATCGTTGTCCGCTCGACTCCGGCGATGTGTGGTGCATTTGGCGTGATCTGCATCGCGACCGGCGCCGCGGTCGGCTTTCCCGCAAGACAAGTCACAACCCGCTGGACTGCGAGCGCGCTGGCATCGAGCAAGCCATCACTGAGCGCGCGCTCGATGGCTTGCTGCGAATCCTTCTCGCTTTGCTCGCTGAGTCCCGAACGATTGCTCAGCGTCGCCAGCACCTCGGAGTTTCGGAACGTTAGAATCGTCCTGGCATCAAGATTGCATCCGTCGGCGCGGAGGTCGGGGAGCTGCACGATCTTTCCGATTGGATACGGCATCCAGCCGCGAACCAGCAGCCGATAGCGCTCGGCCGGGGGCCCCGGCAAAAACAACGTGACGCCGCCGAGCACGCCGCGCGACCAGCGGAGCGGGCGATCCGCGGCTCCGTCGCGAAGCAGGGCACTTTCCACGTTGAACTGCCGCGGAGCGGAAAGGTGGAGTTGATAGATCGAGCCCCCTTGGACTGTCAAATCGGTCATCCAAGTGGCGCGGATCCGGTCATGTTCGAGCGAAGCCGTTAGCTCGTCGCTCGATGTCAACTGCGGCTGGCGCGGGTGAATCGCGAGGTTGCAGCTCGTCTCGCCCTCGGGAAGCTGAAACGCCAATTGAGGTTTGCTCTCCGCCGCGCCCCACGCCGACAGAAAGTCACTGACTGGAATCGACTTGATCGCGCCGATTTGCTTTTCGTTCGTTTCGAGCGGCGATTCAATCGAAACCGCCAATCGCCGACTGAGAATTCGAGCGCCGACGACGTCGAGCTTGGGCAAACGCAGATTGCCGATGCCTGATGTGTCGGTCAACAGAAATGACACTTTGAATGCGACTTGATCCACGATCGGCGTCGCCAACCCCAAGTAGATCGTCGTGTGCAAGTCTCCGGGTTCCGATCGCACTTGTGCGATGGGAGACCCGCCCTCCAACGGCAAACGGCGGAGCCGCGGATCAGCGAGCAATTGCACCTGCAGCAACTTTCCTTCGGCGACGCGAAAACTAAACCGCGTCTCGAGCACGACGGACCCGGGCCGAATTCTCAGCCACAGAAGTTCATCCACGTCGGCCACCGGCGGCTTCGACTCCGACCGCGCGGCTTCTCCACAGCGAATACTCAGGCGATCGGCCGGCCCCAGTGATCCAGTAATCCGGCCGCTGCGAATGTCGCGCGTGAGATGCCCTTTAGCCGACGGTATCTCGACCCGCACGTCGTTCGGATAATCGAGTTCCAATCGAGAAATCGGCAAGGAAGGAATGGACAGGTCGATATCCGTCACCGAATTGACCGTGCGCGGCGAAGGTCGAAACGTCAACGCCAGATGATGTCGCCCCGGCAGCGGAACCTCGATCGCCAGGCTTCTTTCCGAATTCTTCCATTCAAACTGTATTGCGCCGTCATCCAGCCGCACGCCATCGGGCGCGAGGTTCGTGCCCTCGCCGCCGAACGGGATTTGCACGTTCGCCCGAGGACGAAATGTCTCCAAATCGAAATCGGCAGTCCAGTCCCCTGTCGGCGCCACGGTTTGCTGCGATTCACGCGCTAGTCGGCCGCGATAGGCCGCAGATGCGATTAGCCAATCTTGTTCGGGCGCGGCGGCTCGGCCCGCGCGACGAACTAGCTCGTCATAGAACGGCTCGGGGACGAGGTAGTCATTTCCTTTTGGATGCTGTTGGTCGTCGGTGGGGATCAACACGTCATAAATGGCCGCGTTGGGCGCCGCATCAACCGGCGGGATGGGCTCTGCCGACTTCACGAAGCCTGGCCCGGCGATCGACACCAGCAGCACGATCGCTGCCACTTGCGAAGCCGACGCGCCGACCCGTTGCGCGGGTCTACCGTCCGCCGATTTCAATTGCCAGCGACCGCCGATGGCGAGCAACTCGATCAGCCAGCCACACACGATCCCCATCCAGACTCCGGCGCCGATCGGCGTGAAGCTGTCGGGAACCGTCAACGCGACGACCGTGGCGACCACGAATACGGCGCCCTTGACTTTGAGGCTTAGCCCCTGTTTCCGCGACACAATCAGGGCCGAGAGCAAAAAGAATGCGCAGCCCAGAGCCACGATCGCGTCGTGCCGCACTAACCAAATTCGCTCCGGCCCCGAACCAGCCGATTCCAAGCGATACACGGTCCAGCCAACATGATCGATGGCTTGAGGGTCGATCGCGGCATCTGCCCAGGGAAGCATCAATTCGGGAAGGCCCCAGACTTCCGCCGGCACGAATCTCGATGAATTCCCCGCTGCCGCCGATCGCAATTGCTCGCGAAGAGGCCCGGGAGCAGCGCGACGGCAGACGCTTGGGATCGCAGTCGAGCCAACACCGCCCCAACGCGAGGCGACGCTCCTGGTCGTCAACAGAACGGCGTCGGTAGCGACCAGCAACGTCAAATCGGCGTCGTCCAGGATCGATGCGCCGCGATCGCCACTGGCGTCGGCGGAGGGGAGTAAAGTTTGCGGAAGGATTCCGATGTCGGCCAAAGACGGCTGGTCGATCAGAAACGGGACCGCTTGGTCCTTCTCACGACCAACAATCTCCGTTCGAACCTGTGCCAACACCTCGCCCCAGGTCATGCCGCGCGTCTCGGCGGACGACTGCGGCCGTCTTTGGAGCGCCGAGAGGCGTTCGATGATCTGCTGGGCATGAACCCAAGCTGGACCGCGCTCGGACACGGAACTCGTCAGATTTGTCCAGTCGTCAGTACTAAGCGGATCGAAAACCGCTTGTCCGGCTGGCCGTCCCAGCGGCCCGAATAGCCGCTGGCTCCAGGAAGGCGCTGGGGCGCTGGTCGCGTCGTCGTTGGAATCGCCGCGAATCAACTGAAAGTTCGGCGGCAGCCAAAGGTTTACACGGCGCGACAGTACTGGCAAATCGATCGCCTCAGGAAATTCCGCGGTTTGCGGTGAGACAATCGACAACGGTGGGCTCTCGGCCGCCCATTTCATGACGACCATTGTAAATCGCCGCCCGACCGGCAAGCGGAGTTGAATTCTTCCTGCTATGGCGTCTGATGCCGTGGTCGATGCAAGCGCTCCATCGATCCAGGCCGCGTGGAACATCGTCCCGCGCGGCATCTGAAAAGAAACGTCTGAGCGCCCGCTGTTCTCGATCCACCAGCTTGCCATGTGCTCGCTATGGCCGGCTGTCGAGTAATGCGAATCCAGCCGCGCCATCCAGACCCACGCACCGGGAAGCGATTTTCCCGGGCCGATCGTCAGACTGGGGAGCGGATCCGTCGCAGCGAGAACTGCTTCCTCTTGCGGTTCGTATTGAAACGCGGCCAAGGTCTGCGTCCAGCGATCCGCGGGCGCTGCCGGAGTTACAGCCGGTTTCAGGCGCCGGTTGTCGATCTCGGGGACATGCTCGGCGACCGAACGAATTTCGACCGTCGCATGTTGGGCCGTCGCCTGCACGAATCCGGCCAGGGAAATCGGCGTCGGAGACTCGAGCGGAATCGTCCGCGTCGCTTGAATCTTGAACGGCTGGGAGCGCGGTTGACGCCAGGTCAGTTCCCAAACTTCACCGGCTGGAAACCCCATGCCGGCTTGCGAATCGGCCGACAATCGTCGCGCCGAAATCAGTTCCGCGTTTTCTGGATCTGGATCCTGCCTGTCGCCAAGCATCGTCCAGCGAAGTGCCTCGGATCGAGCCAGTGAGAAATGCACGAGCAGGCGATCGATTGCGGCGGACTGCGGGGCGCAAGTCAGCGTATAGGATTCGGTGAGCGAATCGTCGGCAACCTTCAGGAGAATATGAATTTCCCCGGAGTGCTTCGGTGTTTCCTTTCCAACCTTGACGGCCAACGCGGCCGCCCCCCGGTCCGCGACAAAGACGGTTCCACCAATGCTCGGGCCGAGGAGCGCGGCGTCGGCAGGTTCAAGCCGATCGGGGTCCAGGCGACCCAGGTTTTCCGCTCCGGCAAGCTGCAGCCGATAGGGCGCGGCGGCGCGAATTGCCACGAGCCGCCGTCCGACTTTGACATCCTGAAAATTAAGCAACTGCAAGTCGTCGGCCTTGAGCGTCTCGCCGAGCGGCGATCGCCGCCAGCGTCCCGTCACGGTCAGTCGCAACGAACGATCGGCGCGAACTCCCCTCGTCAGGCTCACGGTCAGTCGCGCGGCGCCGCCAGCCGGCGGATCGACGCTCCAATTTGCCACGTTCCCCGACGGCGCCGATTCGACCGAGTCGATGATCCACGACGGCGGGACGGTCGCAGCCATTGAAAAGCATTCGCCGTTCCGAGCGGTCACGTCGACGTTCGAGCGACCCGTGATGGTCGTACCGCGCACTTCGATCACCGTGCCGCTTTGGATTTCAATCCGATCGGGGCGCCGGGAGAGCGTGATGTTCACGTCGGCGTCGGGCCGAAAGTATTGCAAGGTGATCGCTTCCCCTTGCTCAGGACGCGGCAACGGCTCCTGCTTTGTCTGCCGGCAGCCCGAGGTGCGAAGATCGTTCAATTCGAGCGGTGACGCCGTTAGAAGCGTTGCGGTCCCCTCCTGCCACAACATTTCAGACGTCGCCGGCTGGATCGAGGGAAGCCTCCCACCGCTGGGCAGCGGCGCCACGGCCCCCAGCCGCACGGTCCGGCCGGCGCCGCGCAGCGGCTCCGGCAATTGCAGCACGACGCGCCGGTGGCGCGCGCGCAGCGGATTGAGCAAGCCCAGATCATCAAGGACGAATTGGACCCGCTCGAAGGCCAACTGCAGCAGACCGTGGTCCGTTTCGGGGGTGGTCTCTTCGGACCAGGGAATCTCCGCATCGCCGTAGCGTGCCGTGACCAATGTGAGGGACGAGTCGAGATCAAGGGGAATCTGCCGGATCGGCTCGCCGAGCACATCCAGTTTCAAATCGGCCGATAGCTGCAACCCGCGCGGCGAAAAGTCGTAAATCAGGTTTTGGCGAACGAGCGTGAGCGGACGCCGCTCGTGGACCAGATCGCGTTTGGCAACGCGGAGCATGGACAGATTCTGCCCGCCGAATTCGATCAGCCAGCGGCCAGTCGCCGGATGGCTCGCGGCGGCGGCTTGATTTGGCCGTTCCGCGCCGACCGGCCGATCATCGATCGGAAGCGGCGTGATAATCGCCTGTTCCGTAGTCGGAACGTAGTCCTTCGGCAAGGTGAGCCGAAGCTTATTGCTGGGGCACTGTGGCAGCCGCAGCGCAAAGGCCAGCGCACCTCCAGCTTCAGCTTGGCCGCGTAACGTCCAATTGAACTGCAGCCGGCCCGATTGTCCGACGCGCATCGCCAGCTTGCCGTCAGCGCCGATCCCCCAGGAAGGCGACTTATCGTCATTAAAAGAGTCGCCGGTCGCGGAGCGTCGGGCGGTGGCTGGTGCCGCTGCCGAGGCGCCGGAAATATCATTCGCCGGCTTGGTCGCCGTTTGAAGACTCAAGGATTCCGCGGAACCATCGGCAATCCATCGGGGCGAATCGATGGCTAGGCTGCAAGGATCGAGGGACAGCAGCCCTGCTTCCTTCCGGAAGCTCCGGATTTCGAGCGTCGCGCGTCCGCCGACCAATTCATTTTCAGTCAATTCAGCCTCGTAAACCGCGCGGACGACCTGCGCTTCGGATGGCGATCGATCTTTCGTCGTGGCTCGCTTGGCGCGGTCCAACATCTTCTCGAATTCAACGGCATCGAGCGGCAGGTAGCGGAGATTTCCGCGCGGCCAATCATCGATCCGTGCTTCGGGAACGAACACACGCCGGAAACGCAGCGGTGGTTGTGGCGCGGGCTTGTTTTCATCGGGCGATCGAATCGTCGATTGGGCCGCCGTTTCGCCGAATGCCGACGCGGCCTTCTCGGCCCCCGACGCGGGCTGGTCGACGGCGAGGGCCGCGCTCGGCGATTTGTCGTCGGCATGCGAAACCCCAGTACGGCACCAGGCGACCGCGCCGACGCAAACAATACCGGCTACGGAGATAACAGGACGAAGTCTCATTCTTCCCCGATTTCGCTCTGGTGGTCGCGATACGCGGCCTCGTCGTCAGCGGAGACTTCGACGGCAATCGATGCCGTGGTCGTCGCGGCATCGCGTTCGTCCGACGCCCGATAGGCAAGCCGCTTGGAACTCCGCTCGAGCGTTGGCGAAGCGGGCGCCCGTGCCGTGCTCTCCGTTATGTCGCCGGGCCGCCCGACCAACCGTCGGAGCATAAGAGCCAGCACTGCCAGGCATAGCCCGACGCTCGCCGCCTGAGCCAACAGCACCATCGGATCAGGCCAGATGAGGACCGCGATCAGCAACATGACCGCCGCCGCCAAGATCACGCGAGGCGAGCGCAGCGGAGGAACGTACATCAACGCTAAGCCGGTGAGCAACATCCCCAACGAGGCGGTAAGCAGCAATAGCCAGCGCCGCACGATGACAACCTCGAATCGCGTCTCCGATCCGATGCTGCTGAACAAGTAACGATTCGTGCGCTTGGGGAGTTCGTCGCTAAACTTGGCGGAACCCGCGGAGTTCGCCGCGCCGGTGGAATTGTCCGCCGCCATCAATCCAACCCATTGTTCTAATTGCCGCTGCTCCTTGACGGGAAAACGCTCAAACCCCAAACCATCGTCGCGCCAGGCCCAATTGAACTCGGCAGCGAGGTCGCGCGAGGCGCTGAGCAGGTTTTCATCCACCGGCACCACCAACTGCCAATACGTCCTCCGGACTTTGACCTGATGGTCGAATCGCGGCGTATCGAACGAGAGCCAGCCGTTGGGGGCGCTGCGCGCTTCAAATTGATAGCGAAGTTGTAAAAGATGTTCGCGCCGGACCGCGTCCGTCGGCAGACCGACAACGATCGCGCCCTCCGCATCCATTGTCGGAGCGATTTCCTTTCCGTCCAATGCGGCCTCCACGCCGCTGGCCGCGATCCCCGCGGGAAGCAAGACTCGCAACTGGTCTTCGTCGCTGGTGAAGTTGTACACTGCTCGATCCTGGCGCACATTCTCGGTGAGCCAGCTTTGAATCCACGCGCGATCGATGTAGGTCGCGCCCATGGTCCGCCCTTCATCGAGGCTGAGTGCCAAACGCAGCTCGGGTGCGGCCTCGGGTGCCGCCAAATGCAATGCCGGTTGCGGCCCGGGCGTATTCTTCGCTTCCGTAACACTCCACGGGCCCTCGCGCTGCTCGAGGCGAATTCCAGCGTCCGCGACCAAGCTGGCCGTGTTCGCCGTGACTTGAGCGTCGGTCGGCGTCACCATCGGGATGGCAAGCGAAGTGCTCGATGTTGCCACAAGATTCTGCTGAGGAAGCGTGAAATGAATCTCGAGACGGATCGGACCCGTCGTGAGTTGCTTAAGCGGCAGTTGGACGCTGCGCCTCTCGACGGCCGGTTGCTCTCCCAACTCATGCGCCTCGACCGTTTCGCCGCCAATGCTGAACCTGAGTTTTCGCTCATCGAACAGGCTGCGCGGAACCTCGACCGAAAGCCGGTCCAATGGCTCGTAGCGGACTTGATAATTCAGAATCTGGGTCACTTCGATCTGATGAACCCGCAACGCCACTTCGCTATCCATCTCGACCGTCACAGACTGCGGATGCACCGTGAAGTCCGCGGCGAATTTAGCTCGAGCTTGCTCGGCGCGGTAACTGAGCGGCGCGGTTTGGAATTCAGCCGAGGAAGCAACGCCCGTCGAGCGGCTCAGACCAACGAGATTCTCGGTCTGCGGCGTCAATTCGACGTTGTCGGCCGAAATGACGGTGACTTCCGCCGGACCGAGCACGTCCGCGTGCGGCTCCGGAAGAGTCCATTCGATCGCTTTCATTCCCGAGGCATTGCGGCGGTGAGCTTTAAGCGTCAGTTCCAAATCGCCCGTAGAAGGCTGGGCGAGCGGGATTGAAATCGCGCCCGCTTGCCCCGACGATACCGAGTTGGCGTCGATCAGGTTTTCGGGCTCGATGGAGTCGATTTCCCAACCGGGCAAATCCATCTCGAGCTTGAACAACCGCGCGCCGCGAATCGCGTATTTGAACCGCGCTTCCAAATCGGTCCGCTCCGGCCCGACACGATACGTGTACTGTGGCTCGACGCTCACCCGCGTTTTGCGGGGAACGACTCGCGTCGTCAACGAACTTGGCTGACCGAAATACTCGAACCCCGCCACGACATTCTTGCGCCGCAAGCCGTCGGGCAGTTCATCCACTTGCCGCACGCGCGTCCGTTCGCCCCAGACGAGCTGCCAATCGCCGGAAACCGCCACCGCCAGATTGCCCCACTGCCGGTGCGCGATGGCTTCGGGAATTTCGAACCCGGCCAATTCCAATATCTCGAACCCCTTGGTCACGTCGTAAGCTCGCTCCGTTAGCAATCGGATATCGATCGGCCCTACCGTCTTATGGTCGAGCTTGACCTCGACCAGCGACGCGTTTTGCCCGACCGGTGTGAGCGTGTAGCCGGCCTGCTGCCCGCCGGTCAGTTGCGCCGCTGGCGGGAGTCGAACCCGAAAATGGTCGAACTCCGCTCCAAAGCTCCGCACCGTAAGCGTCGCCTCGCTGCTGACGCTGCGGCCGTCAATCTTGACGAACATTTGCCCGTTGGCTTCGAGGGCTGAAGAAAGGCGAGAGGCTGGCTGATCGGGCGCCCGCCAGGCGAGCCAGAAGTCGCCGCTCACGCCGAGGACCGAAAGCTGGCTCCCAGTTCCGTCGGCTGCGATTTCCGGCAGGGAATCACCTGGCGCGATGGAAGCCGCCACGTTGGCGGTTGGCACGCGCAGCGTGAACTTCGAGGCGGCCGCTCGCGGTAACGCTAACTCCAGGCGGGTCTCGCTTGCGGTCGAAACCAGCGGCACGAGAAACTTCAGAGTCAACGCATGCTCGCCGCGCGGACTGCCGCGCAGCCAGCAGACGTAACCGTCGCCGTTCTGCTCGTACTGTAAGAACTCGTCTCCCGATCCCTTATAGCCGGCCGGCTCGCGCAATGCGCACTTGTTCATCCGCAGTGGGATTCGCACCCATTCGGAATCGAGCAGCAAGATTTTTAGCGCTACGGTCAACTCGGCTCGATCGCCAACCGTCGCGCCGCTGATGCTCATCTGTTCCAAGTTGTAGCGCGGTTTGATCTCAGGGCGATCGAGCTGCTCCTTGAGGCGGTAATACTTGATGAAGTCGTCGTAGGAAAACCCGGGGACCGGAATCAGCCGGTTGTCTTTGTCGCGAATGTAGAAAACTTCCGGTTTGACCTCGCCTACCGAGGCTGGAGCAGCCGGTTCGGCCGGCGGCGGCTGGCTCGCGGCCGGCTTCGCCAGGGGAACCGGCGGCGGTTCGTCGGCCCGAGCTGCGCAACTGGCCGCCAACAGACCAAAGAGCAGAAATACCCAGTTTTTTTTCAAGCAAGATCGCAAAACTGCCGTCCTCTGCTTGGCGCCGATCCGAAAACGGCCGGGGACTGCCTCCCGATTGTTGGGCCCCGTCGAAACCACGGACCACCGCCCATCGGGCGCGCTAATCGAGTCGCCAGAATAGGCGCTGTTCCAACCCTCTAGTCTACCCAGACCGACGCAGTCACGGAAGCGTTATCCCGCTCCATGAAAGATGCGGACAGCAAAGGACTTTCATGCCCACGGCCAGAGTGCGCCGAGCGTCTCACGCTGAATAGCGGTGAGCCGCTCGATTCCTTGGCGGCCGAGCGCGATGAGTTGGGCCAATTCGTATTCGGAGAACGTGGCTTCTTCGCCGGTACCTTGGATTTCGATGAATTGGCCCGCGCCGGTTAGGACGAGGTTCATGTCGAACGCCGCGGCGGAATCTTCGCTATAGTCGAGATCGAGGAGCGGTTCGCCGGCGACGAGGCCGATGCTGACGGCCGCGACGCTCGAGGTCAGGACGCGGGAGAGGAGCGGCGGCGCGTTCGCGGCGAGTGACGAAACTGCCGCGATGCTCGGCGCGGCACCCTCACCCCGGACCTCTCCCAGGGGGAGAGGGAGACGTCGCGCGGCTTCGCCGCTGAAAGAGGATTGCTCCGGCGCGTTGGGCCCTGCCGGCGCTTCGAGGGACACTAGGGCATCGACCAGGGCGATGAACGCGCCGGTGATGCTGGCAGTGCGGGTGCCGCCATCGGCTTCCAGAACGTCGCAGTCGACGAGGATCGAGCGCTCGCCGAGCGCATCGAGATCGGCGACCGCTCGCAGGCTTCGGCCGATGAGCCGCTGGATTTCGGTCGTGCGGCCATCGAGCCGGCCATCGCGCTCGCGCTTTTTTCGCGGGCGGGTGCTGCCGGGGAGCATGTTGTATTCGGCGGTGAGCCAGCCGCGCCCCTTGCCGGCCATCCACTCGGGCACTTTCGGATCGATCGAAGCCGTGCAGAGCACTGTTGTCCCTCCGGCTTGAATTAGCACGCTTCCCGGTGAGGATCGCGTGAAACCGCGCGTGATGCGGATGGGGCGAAGTTCGCCAGGTTGGCGGTTGTCTTTGCGCATGTTGCTCCGGCTTGATGAGTGGTCGTAGTCCTAGGGTGCGTCAAGTCCGCGCTGACGCACCGACGCACCGGTTGTTCATGGTGCGTCAGCGCTGCGCTGGACGCATCCTACGCTTAAACGCCGATCCCGGCTTGCCGTCCCAGGAGCCAGGCCAGGATTCCCTTCTGCACGTGCAAACGGTTGGCGGCTTGCTGCACGACGATGCTTTGTGGGCCGTCGATCACTTCGTCGGTCACCTCCTCGCCGCGGTGGGCGGGAAGGCAGTGCATGAAATAGGTTTCAGGCACTTCGGCCATGAGCGCGGCATTCACTTGATAACCCAAGAAATCGCGGCGCCGCTTGGCGCTCTCCGCCTCCTGCCCCATACTGGCCCAGACGTCGGTGTATACGGCGATCGCCCCGCGGACCGCCTCGGCGGGACTGTCGGTCACGTGAAAATCAAGCCGCGGAATCTGCTTCTTCAACTGCTTGAGATAAGCGGCGTCGAGGCGATATCCGACCGGTGTGGCCATGACGAACCGCATGCCGACTAGCCCGCAGCCTTCAAGCAAGCTGCGGCTCACGTTGTTGCCGTCGCCGATGAAGGCGAGTGTGTGCCCGTTGAGCGATCCGATCAATTCTTTCAGCGTGTAGAGGTCGGCGAGCGCCTGGCAGGGATGCGCGAAATCCGTGAGGCCATTAATTACCGAGCAGGTGCAATACTGTGCCAGCTCGACTACCGTCTCATGCCGCTTCGCCCGCACGACGATCGTATCGACATATTGGCTGAGCACGCGGCCGAAATCGGCGATGCTCTCGCGCGAGCCGAAGCCCGTGTCGTTTCCCAACAGCAAGCTTTGCCCGCCGAGATTGATCATCCCGGCCTCGAAGCTCACGCGGGTGCGCATCGACGGCTTCTCGAAGAGCAGGGCCATCACCCGGCCCGGCAACAGCGGCTCGCGCAGCCCCTGGGCATACTTCGTCTTGAGGTCCTCCGTAATCGCGAAGATTCGCTCGATTTCGCCGGAGGAGAGATCGGTGACGGATATCAGATGACGCATTTTTGTCGAGGTCTAAGGAGTATCTCGAAAGTGAACTCTCGAATCCGAGTTGGTCGTAAAATCAGCGACGATTACTCCCTCTCCCTCTGGGAGAGGGCCGGGGTGAGGGGAAGTTTCAGTCGACTCGCGATTCCCCTCACCCTAACCCTCTCCCAAAGGGAGAGGGAACCAAATCTCACCGCCCGCGGCTTGCTAATTGCCGCTCGCCACTCGTTACTTCCCACTCGACACTTGCTGAAGAACTTCGGCGAGGATGTCACAACCCTCGTGGGCTTGCTCGATGGAAAGGTTCATCGCGGGCAACAGCCGCAGCACCGTCCCTTGCGTACAGTTGATCAACAGCCGGCGCTCCATGCAGGCCTTCACGACCGGCGCCCCTTCGACGGCCAGCTCGATGCCGATCATCACTCCCAACACGCGCACGTCGCGGATGACATCGCACTTCCCGCGGAGCGATTCGAGCCGCGCGCCGAATACTTCGCCAAGCTGCCGAGCATGTTCGAGCAGATTCTCCTGCTCAATCATCTCGATCGCCGCGATGCCGGCCCGAGCCGCGATCGGATTGCCGCCGAAGGTGGCCGCGTGCATTCCCGGGCGGAGGCTGGGAGCGATTTCGGCTGTCGTGAGCAGCGCGCCCCCGGCGATGCCGCCGCAGAGCGCTTTGGCGAGCGTCATGATATCGGGTGTCACGCCGAAATGCTGATAGGCAAACCATTGCCCCGTCCGGCCGCAGCCGGTCTGCACCTCGTCGAAGATCAGCAGCAGGCCATTGTCGGTCGCCAGTTGCCGCAGCCCGGCCAAAAAGCCTTCCGGCGCGATTTGCACGCCTCCCTCACCTTGCACCGGCTCGACCATGATCGCGGTTGTTTCCTTGTCGATCAACCGGCGGACGGCTTCGAGATCGCCAAACGGAGCATACATGAATCCGGCCATCAGCGGGCCGATTCCTTCGTGGTATTTCGGCTGGGCGGTGGCGGAAGTGGCGGCGAGCGTCCGCCCGTGAAAGCCTCCGCGAAAGGTGATGATCTTGTAGCGTTCCTTCGGCGTGTGCAAACGAGCGAGCTTGATGGCCGCTTCGTTCGCTTCGGCTCCGGAGTTGCAGAAGAACGCCTGCCCGCCAAAGCTCCGCTCGGCCAGCGCCTGCGCCCATTGCCCCTGGGCCTCGGTGTACCACGTGTTCGGCACGTGGATCAGCGTGGCCACTTGCTGCTGCACGGCCCGCACGACCGGCTCGGGGCAATGCCCTAGCAAATTGCAGCCCCAGCCGGGAAAGAAATCGAGGTAGCGATTGCCGTCGCTATCCCAGACGTGCGACCCCTCGCCGCGCACCAGCACGACAGGGAACCGCGCGTAATTAGGGACTACGTACTTCCGAAACTGCTCAATCGTTTCTTCACGAACCGATGTGCCGGCGGTAGCCATGGTTTTCTCCGTTCAACTGTCTCTAACCATTTCGGTCCCCACGCCTTGGGTCGTGAAGATCTCCAGCATCAAAGAGTGCCGGAGGCGGCCGTCGATGATGTGAATCTTGCGGACGCCTTTGTCCAGCGTTTCGAGCATCGCCTCGACCTTTGGAATCATCCCCGACTCGATCGCCCCGCCGCGGATCAGTTCGCGAGCCTGAGAAGCTGTAAGTGAATCGATCAGCGTTTCGGGTTCATCCTTTTTTCGCCGCACTCCGTTCACGTCGCTCAGAAAGACGAGCTTTTCGGCACCGAGCGCCTGGGCGACCGCCGTAGCGGCCGTGTCGGCATTGACATTCAGCTTCTCGCCGTCGGCGCTAAGGCACATCGACGGAATCACAGGCACCGTTCCAGCGTAACACAAATTGTCGATTGTCGTGCGGTCTACGCGGGTCACGCGGCCAACGTGCCCCAGATCGATCCGCCGCCCCTCGGGATCCTCAAGCTGAATCCGCTCGCCGAATAGGACGTTCGTCGAGCGAAAATTGAGCGGCATCGCCCGGCCGTTGAACTCCTCGATGCGCGCGGCGATCGTTTCGTTAGTCTCATAGGCCAGCACCTGCTCGACGATGTCGCGGGTGGCGTCGTCGGTGTATCGCCGCCCTTGAATGAACCGGGGCTGCAACCCGGCAGCATCCATCGCACGGCTGATCTTTGCCCCGCCGCCATGGACTACGACCACGCGCATCCCCACCGTCTCCATGAACACCACGTCGAGGAGGAGATGTTGCAGGGCGGTTTCGTTTTCCATGACGCTGCCGCCGAGCTTGATCACGGTGACCTTGTCGCGGAAGCGGCGGATCCAGCCCAGGGCCTCGATCAGCACGTCGGCCTTTTGAATGGCCTTTTTTTGGGTCGTTTCCGGCAAGAATCGGCTCTCCAGGCGTTGCCGGCTGAACCGGCGAGAAAAATCGGGCGTATTAGCGTATGATTGCCGTGGCCCTGAGCGCAGCGTGCGAAGGACAGTGGAAAACATGTCATTCTAAGACCGGCATTTGGTGTGTCAACGCAGAGAGGTCTATTGCAACTGGTTTGCATTTAGGCTAGCCTGGGCTTTATGAGACTTCGCGACCAATCATTACTGCCGAGCCGACGCGGCTTTACGCTCGTCGAGTTGCTGGTCGTCATCGCCATCATCGGCATTCTCATCGCGCTTTTGCTCCCAGCGATCCAGGCCGCCCGCGAGTCGGCTCGCCGGATGCAGTGCAGCAACAATCTGAAGCAGATTGGCCTGTCGATGCACAACCACGAGACGGCGTTACGAGTGTTTCCCTCCGCGTACCAAACCCTTCCCGGCGGCGTAATGGGAATGCCCGATGCGAACGGCGACGCCGGCCCCGGATGGACCGGCCTCTTCCAACTTCTTCCTTATATTGAAGGCGCGAGCACGGAGAAGCAATTCAACCGGAGTCGGCCCTCGTGGGACGCGAGCAATGCCGCCGCGGCCAAGACGGTCATTGCTGCGTACCGCTGCCCTTCGGTGGGCGATCCGTCGCTCACGTACCTTGTGAAAGACAGCGGCGGAAAGCAATTGGCTGAGTTCTCCCGATCGCACTATGTGCTCTGCGCCGGCCGGCACGATATTTGGACTGATCCTCGCCCCGATCTAAGCGGTATCGCCGACGGCGTGTTCTTCCGCAATAGCCGCATTCGGGTCAAGGACATCACCGACGGCACTAGCCACACGATGTTTGCCGCCGAGCAAACTCCGACGCATAGCGATTCAACGTCGGTCGGAATCGTTCCGGGGGCGGCGACTTGTCCGACGCCGCGATACGTGGCCGCCGGTTGCGACGTCGCGGCGCCGCAAATCAATTACCATAGTGGGCCGGGGCTCTTCGAAACTCCGCCGACGATCAAGCCGCCGAACGACGTCTTTCCCGGCTACGTGGACGAGACGCACTCGGATCATCCTGGAGGTTGCAATGTTTTGCTGGGAGACGGCAGCGTGCGGTGGGTCTCCGACTTGATCAATCAATTGGTCTGGGAAGCGATGGCGACTCGCGCTGGTGGGGAGCCGGTCTATGAAACCGAATGAACGACGAAACCGCGGTCGCGCGCTATTGGTTTTTTCATTGCTGCTTTTTGCGCCGCTCGTCTCCGGCTGTGGCAAGCCGCCGCAAGTTCCTGCTGACGCCGGCCAGCTCATCGGATCACTTCGCACGGCCATTTCTGCGCAGAAGAAGGATTGGCTCGACGCCAATGCTAAGCTCGTCGATGAAAAGCACAAGCAAAACAAGCTCACCGACGAGCAGTACGCCGAATTCGAGTCCATCATCGTGCTAGCCCGCGATGGCAATTGGTCGGCCGCCGAGAAGGAAGTGCTCCGGTTCGCCCAGGCGCAACAGCCCGGAAGTTGAGATCAGACGACGCGAATCTTCGACGGCCTACATCTGCCGCCCGCTCGCCCGTCTGCTATAATCCGAGTTTCGCATCCCCTTAAGAACCCGCGCAAAACCGCCGGGGACTGTCCCCATTTTGCGCAGTCCGCGGAGCAAAACTGGGGACTGTCCCCTTCTCCCAGGCGGTTTTCCGCGGGTACTAGACGAAACTCAGCGGATTCCATGTTTCCGACAGTGGCAGTCGTGCTCGCGGCAGGCAAGGGAACTCGGATGAAATCCGAGTTGCCGAAGGTTTTGGTCCGCGTCGCGGGACGGCCGATGATCGAGTATGTGCTCGACGCGCTCGCGGCGGCCGGAGTGCAGAACACGATCGTCGTGATCGGCTACCGCGGCGATCTGGTCCGCGAGGCGCTGGCCCGCCGGCGAGGGATCACGTTCGTCGAGCAGAAGGAACAACTGGGCACCGGCCATGCCGTGATGGCCTGCCGCGAGGCGCTTGAGCCTCACGATGGCGCGGTGCTCGTGGTGACGGGGGACTCGCCGCTGATGCAAAGCACATCGATTGCCGCGTTGCTCGAGGAATTCGAGCGCACGCAGCCGGCCTGCTTGCTCGGCACGGCCCGTCGCTCCGATCCGGCCGGGTTGGGACGAATCGTGCGCGACGCCGCGGGCCAATTCCGCGGCATTGTCGAGGAGCGCGACGCCACGCCCGACGAGCGCCGCATCAATGAAGTGAACATGAGCTGCTATGTTTTCGATTGCCGTGAACTGCTGCATGCTCTTGGCAAAATCGGCCGGCACAACGCCCAGGGGGAATACTACCTTACCGATTGCCCCGGCGTTTTGCTGACCGAAGGAAAGCTGGTCGAGGCACTGCCGGTGCTGCAACCGTGCGAGGCGTTGAGCATTAACACAGTAGACGAGCTGGCGGTCGTCGAGCGAGAATTGATGAAGCATTGCGAAGGAAGAATGATGAAACACGAATGACGAAAACGTAGGGTGCGTCAAGTCCGCGCAGACGCACCGAAACCACTCCCGGCGGTGCGTCTTCGCAAAGCCTTGACGCACCCTAAGGTTACCGCTTGCGACTAATCCATGAATGACCTCAAGATTTTCTCCGGCCGTGCGAATTCCGAGCTGGCGCAGCGCATTTGCGAGTATCTCGGATTGTCGCTCGGCAAAATCTCGACGGGGAATTTCCCGGACGGCGAAATCTCCTGCAAGATCGACGAGGACGTTCGCGGCCGCGACGTGTTCTTGCTCCAGCCCACCTGCCCACCGGTCAACGAGAACCTGATGGAGCTGTTGATCATGATCGACAGCTTCAAGCGGGCCAGCGCCTTCCGCGTCACCGCCGTCGTGCCGTATTACGGCTATGCCCGGCAGGACCGCAAAGACGCCGGCCGCGTGCCGATCACGGCCAAGCTGGTGGCAAACATCATCACCCGGGCCGGGGCCGATCGCGTGCTGGCGATGGACCTGCACGCCGCCCAGATCCAGGGCTTTTTCGACGTTCCCGTGGACCATCTCTATGCCGCCCCGGTGCTCAGCGATTATTTCCAATCGCTCGGCTTCAAGCGCGACGAGATCGTCGTGGTCAGCGCCGACGAAGGAGGCATCAAGCGGGCCCTCGGCCATGCCACTCGGATGGGCGTGCCCCTGGCCGTCGTCGACAAGCGCCGCACGAGCGCCGACGTCACCCGGCAGGAAAACATCATGGGCGCCCCGGTCCGTGGAAAAGTCATCTTTATGTTCGACGACATGATCAGCACGGCCAGCTCGATCTGCGGGGCGGCCAAGGCGCTCGATCTGGCCGGCGCCCGCGAGATTCACGTCGCCGCGACGCACGGTCTCTTGGTCGGCCCGGCAATCGAGCGACTCGAGGAAGCGCCGATCTCCTCGGTGGCCATCACCGACACCATTCCCCTGCGACTCAAGACCGTGCTCCCCAAGATCAAGGTCCTCAGCGTCGCCGCCCTGCTCGGCCAGGCGATCAAGCGCATCCACCGCAACGAATCGGTGAGCGGGCTGTTCGTGTGAGCCGCCGCGTGGCACTGGCCAGCAACGTCGGCCAGTGTCGGCGCCATCACCGCGGCGAGCCGCATGTCGCTTCCTACTATCTTTGCATTCCTACGGTTCTCGCGAACATGACGAACGTGATCCAATGTCCGGGTTGCAGCCAACGTTACCAGGTGGGCATCGAAATGGCCGGCAAACGGCTCAAATGCAAGAAATGCGGAACGATCCTTACGATTCCCGCCGCCGGAACGAAAGAACCCAACGACTCCGAACTTCGCGTCGCCGATCTTCTTGAAGACGATTTGCCGTCGCCCATTTCATCGCCTTCGGCATCCGCGCCGACGGCGCCACCTCGGTCTTCCGAAAACCCCTACGAACCACCGGCCTCCGCAACGCCGGCGCGGCGGCGCAGGTATCGATTGTACGAAAACGTGCCGTGGTATCGAATGAGTTCCACCAATACGATCTTCGTGTTAGTCGGATGGTTCCTATTCCCGCCGCTGCTCTGGTGGACCTGCATCAATCTTGTCACCGGAGACGTGTACTACAATGAAACGCAGGATGGTGAGCTGAAGAAGTGGTCGAAGGCGAATAAAGTGGTCGCCGTGATCCTCCTTTTGCTCAATATTCTGTTTTACGTTCCGTTATTAATTGGACTCGCGTCGCTCGTGATCAGAGGACATCGTTAGGCATCGTTAGTGGATCAGGCAAAGAGCACTCTGTGGGAACGGTGGAAGGAACCCGTAAGCCCAAGCGTTAGAGCATGCTCGGTGATGGATTGAAGTCCACTGCGGCGGGGTCGTCGTCGGTTTGCGGTTGGTCGGAGTGGCTCCATCCCTGGTAGCCCGCGAGCGGGCTTCCTTGCTCGAATTTGTGAACTCCGTCATGCACGGACAACGTGGCCCAGTTCACGTAGGCAAGCAATTGCTGCTCCGAGCCGAAGGTGGCCACAAGTTTTCGCGGCACTCCCGATTTCGATCCGTAGAGGTAGTGCATCTGAATCGGGGAGGTCGAGAAGGTCGGTCAAACGAGGATACTACGTCGGCTCTCGCTAATCGAGGCGAGCCGCTACTGCAAGTCTCGCCAAAGAACCGCTAAAATGCAATCGACATTCCGCACCGCGATCAGAGACGCGTGATCACGAGTCGTGGTGCGACAGCTTGAACCAATCGAAAAATCCCCATGTTGGCCCACCTGCGACTCACGAAACGAGAACGAATCCCCGAACTCATGGACGATCCCGCGCTCGATGAACGCCGCCACATCCAGGCGCTCGACGGGCTCTCGTGACTGAACCGCTTGAGCGCCAGTGCCCACATCGTTTGGCCGTCGCTTGAACGGCTGAGCCGTCGGACCAGTGAGCCGATTCGCGTGCTCGACATCGCGACCGGCGGCGGCGATATCCCGATCGCGCTATGGCGTCGCGCCAAGCGAAGCCGACTGCCAATTGAAATCTCCGCGTGCGATTTCAGTCGCCGGGCGATTGAGGTTGCCAGACGGAGAGCCGAGAAATCGGGCGCCGAGATCGAGTTCTTCTCGCGCGACGTGCTGGCCGAGCCGCTGCCTGATGGATTCGACGCCATCATTTGTTCGCTGTTCCTGCATCATTTGTCCGACGACGACGCGGCCAGTTTGCTCGGCCGCATGGCCGAAGCGAGCCGGCGACTCGTGCTGGTGAACGACCTGCGGCGTTCGACCCCGGGCTTGCTGCTGGCCTACGGTGCGACGAAGCTCGTCACACGATCCGACGTCGTTCGCGTCGATGGCCCGCTTTCGGTGCGGGCCGCATTCACGATCGCCGAAGCGAAAGCAATCGCTTGCCGCGCCGGGCTCGACGATTGCGATATTCGCCCACGCTGGCCGTTCCGATTTCTGTTATCCTGGTGGCGTCATGATCGCTCCTGAGACACTGCCGAGAGACCACGCTTGCGTAAATGGCCGGGGAGATACCTTCTCTCTCCGGGCGTCGTCCCCAGGAATGCCGTTGGAAAAACGTGGGGACGTCCCGTTCGCCGTCGGCCGATTAGACGATGCGTCTCGCCGAACCTGGGACGTGATCGTAATTGGAGCGGGACCGGCCGGCGCCGTGGCGGCACGGCAACTCGCGCGGCTCGGGAAATCGGTGCTGCTCGTCGATAAGGCGTCGTTTCCGCGCTATAAAGTGTGCGGTTGTTGTTTGAATGCGACTGCCGCGGAAGTGTTCGAGCGGATTGGCCTGGGACATCTTCTTCGAGGATTGGGCGCGCGGCCGATCGATCAATTCGCACTGGCATCCGGCGGCCGAGTCGTTTCGTTGCCGCTTGTCGACGGCGGCTTCTCCGTCTCGCGCGAAGCACTTGATGCCGCACTAGTTCGAGAAGCGATTGTCTGCGGCGTCGAGTTCATCGACGGAGTTCAGGCCCGATTGAGCGGCGAAACGGCCAACGGACGCACCGTGCAACTGTCCCGCGATGGACGGGCGGTGCAGATTGCGACAAAGGTCGTAATTGCCGCGGACGGCTTGCGCGGGAGCCTCTTGGACGCTTCCCCTGATTTTCACCGAATCGCCACGCCCGATTCGCTCGTCGGGATTGGAACGACGCTGGAAGCGGCGCCTCAGTATTTCCGCGCCGGCACCATCTACATGGCTGTTGCCCAGGGTGGTTACGTCGGGCAAGTCCGTCTGGAAGATGGGCGGCTCGACGTGGCGGGGGCAGTCGATCGACGATTGCTAGCAGATGCCAACGGTCCCGCGCAAGCGGCGAAGCAAATCGTGGAAGCGGCCGGCTTCCCCTGGCCCAGCGAACTGTCCGCGCTAAAATGGCACGGAACTCCGCCGCTCACGCGAAGGCTAGCTCGCGTCGCCGGCCGGCGGCTGTTCGTCATCGGAGACGCGGCGGCATACGTTGAACCATTTACGGGAGAAGGCATGGCTTGGGCGATGCTCTCAGCTTGCGCAGTCGCGCCGATTGTCTCCCAATCGGTCGAGCACGATTCGCCGCGGCGCTTGGCGGACCGGTGGGAAGCCGCGCACCGGCAACTGCTAGTGAGGCGAATGCTCGTTTGCCGTGGAATTGGCAAATTGCTTCGCTCGCCGCGATTAGCGCGCGCGGCGATTGTCGCGCTACATCATTTTCCGTCGCTCGCCGCTCCGCTGGTCCGCTATTTCTCCGCTCCGCCACCGCGATTCGCAGTCCGTGCGCTCGATCGCCTCGACGTGATGACCATCGTTTGAATCTTGCACCGTATGACGCTCGCCATCCTCGGAATTGGCACCGCTGAACCGGCCTACTCGATCGCCCAGACAGAGGCGGCCGATCTGGCGAACACGTTCTGCCTCGCGACGCCGGAGCAGGCCCACACGCTGCAAGCCCTGTATCGGCGCACTCGAATCGAGCGACGCGGCAGCGTGCTCCTGGAGCAGCCCGATGGAGCGCTGCCGCGACAGACGTTCATGGCGCCGGCCGTCAGCGAGGAAGATCTGGGACCGACGACGGCCGCACGGATGGAGAGATTCTCCGAGGAAGCGCCGCCACTGGCGCTGGCCGCCGCCCGCGCGGCGCTTGCCCGCTCGGCTGTCGCAGCCCAAGACATCACGCATTTGATTACGCTCTGCTGCACCGGGTTCGTCGCGCCGGGCTTCGACGTGCGGCTGATCAAGGGGCTGAAGCTCTCGCCGGAAACTGCCCGAACGCACGTCGGTTTCATGGGCTGCCACGGAGCGCTTAACGCCGTGCGCGTGGCGTCGGCATTTGCCGGTGCCGATCCCCAGGCGCGGATTCTGATTTGCGCCACCGAATTGTGCAGCTTGCACTATCAATATGGCCACGGCTCCGAAAAACTGGTGGCCAACGCGATCTTCGCCGACGGGGCCGCGGCCCTCGTCTGCCGAGCGGCGGATTCATCGCCCGCGTCCGGTTGGCGACTGGCCCGCAGCGGCTCGCATCTTTTCGCCGGCTCGGAAGACGCGATGTCGTGGCGGATCGGCGATCATGGTTTCGAAATGACCCTTTCACCGCGGGTGCCGGAACTGATCGCATCGCAATTGCGCCCCTGGATCGAATCGTGGCTCGCCCGCGATGGCATGACGCTGTCGGACGTGCAATCCTGGGCCGTGCATCCGGGCGGCCCGCGGATCGTCAGTCAAGTGGCCTCAGGTCTTGGACTGCCCGATGACGCAACCTTCATCTCTCAACAAGTTCTCAAAGACTGCGGCAACATGTCGTCCGCGACGATCCTCTTCATCCTCGAGCGGCTCATGGCGCAAGACGCGCCACGACCGTGCGTGGCGCTCGCGTTCGGACCGGGACTCGTCGTCGAAGCGGCGCTGTTCGGCTAGCGCGTCGAACAACTCCGATCGCGCGCATCAACCCGCCAAGTTCCCGTCGCTCGTCCATCGCGAGCGACGATTGCTTCGGCGTGGAGCGCGCAGGTGGGGCAGATGTGCCAGGGGATGCCGTAAAGTACAGCGCCGATCGGACGGCTGTCGGCCTGCGGCGTTTCGAGCACGAGATGCTCTTCGCTGTGCATGATCACCGTCGCGTCGGGCAGATCGGACCACACGACGCGCGTGCCGACTGGATCGGCGGCGACGGATTTGTGACCGAGGTCGAGGCAGAGCCGGTTCTTGCCCGGCTTGCTCACCACGCGGCTGAGCACGACCGCCGCTTCAAGGAATTCGAGATCGGGGAGCGATAGCCTGGAACCGGCGTCGAAGAACACGCACGTGCCGGGGCTGCACTGGCGGTCGGGATGGCGGGCGTGGAAGGGGAACGTCGGAGTGCCCCCCGCAACAAATCGCGGCACCGGCAGGCCTTCGGCGACCAGTTGATCGCGCAGCGCGATCGCCGGCGTCATTGCGGCGTCACAGGCTACTTCACGCTGGGCCGCGTCGCGATCGCGAATCTGACCGTCATAAGCGTGCAACCCGCCGGGGACGAGATTCGGCATTCGCGAGATCGCGCGATATAACTTGACCGCCTCCGCGCCCTGTCGCAGGCCGCTTCGGCCCATGCCAACATCCAAGTCGAGCAGCACGTCGAGGCTACAACCTGACTCGTGGCAAGTCGCGGAGAGTTGCCGCGCGATACCGGCGTCGTCGACGATGGTCGAGAATCGGGTGCGCCGAAATCGCTTGGCAAGTGCGGCGAGCTTGCCGATCTTTGGCCCAACCGGTTGATGTGCGAGCAAGATGTCCGTCGCCCCGGCGCGGGCCGCCATTTCGGCCTCGGCCAGCGTCGCACATTTGCACTTGGTGATGCCGGCCTCCACTTGCATCCGCACGACCGCCGACATCTTGTGCGTCTTGATGTGCGGGCGCAGTCGATCGGCGCCTCCGGCGATTGCGATCATCCGGCGAAGATTCTCGGCGACCCGCTCGGGATAGACTACCAGCGCCGGTGAATCCACCTCGGCCGCGTTTTCGAGTTCGTACCACCGGTCGGACATGTTCAGCACCTTTACCGCCACGCGTCTTGCAAGAAGCGAACCCAGTTACCGTGCATGATTAAGGAAACGTCGGCGACGTGATAACCGCGGGCGGCGAGGAGTTGCGGCAGGCGGGCCAGGTCGGCGATCGTGTCGAAATCGGCCGGCGTTTGCTCGCGGCCGAAGGCGCCGTCGAGATCGGAGCCGATGCCGACGTGCCGCGCGTTGCCAGCGAGTTGGCAGATATGGTCGAGGTGGTCGATCAGCCGCTCGAGCTTGAGACCGGCGGATTCCGGCGTGGTCTGACCGCGTATCCAGCCGGGAACCAGCATCCAGGCGTCGAGGACCGCGCCGATCACTGCCCCGCGCTCAATCAAGGCGCGAATCTGCTCATCGCTGAATTGCCGCGTGTCGGGCACCAGCGCTCGAACATTGTTGTGGCTCGCCCAGACCGGTCCCGGGAATACGTCGAGCGCTTCCCAAAATGAATCGTCGCAAAGATGGGTCGCGTCGAGGATGATGCCGAGGCGCTGCATCTCGGCGAGCAACTCTCGGCCGCGCTGTCCGATGCCGCCCGTGGCGTGAGTTCCTTGCGCATAAACTCCGGGACCATAGTGGGCCGGCCCGACCGCGCTCAGGCCCTGAGCATAGGCGCGCTCCAGATGACCGAGCGTGACGAGCGAATCGGCCCCTTCAAGGCTAAGGATGTAGCCGATCGGCGCGCCGTCCGATGGGGCACTGCTCCAAAGCGCGGCGTGCCGCGCGAGGCTGGCAGAATCGACGATCGGCACCATCTCTCCGGCCTCTTCCATGGCCCGATACCAGGCGAGCTGTCCCTGTGTTTGTGCCCAGGCCTGGGCCGGGCTGTGCCAACCAGGAAGCGGATTGCCGGGCTTCACGTAGCGGGCAATCATCGTCGCCACGCACAGGCCGACCCCGCCCCGGCGCATCTCGGGCAGCGAGACCGTCCCGTGGCCGCGATCGGGCTTGTCGGATCGGCCCCGTTCGCGGTCGCGAATCTCCGCGACCGGGCGCGTCAGGTCGCGGTTCCATTCCAAGGCGTTCATCGCCAGATCGAGATGGGCGTCGAAGATCAGCATGGGATAAACATCGCTGGGTTGAACGTCATAAAAAACGGCTTAAGGAGCTGTGAACTGAGAGGTCGGAGGTCCGAGGTCGGAGGTCGGACGAGTCCAGTGCGAATCCACCATGACATCTTGACCAGCTCCGTGCGCCAATCGCCAATTACTCCGGTTCGCCCTTCGGTCTGAGCGTCAGGGTCGAAGACAAGCGAACCGGCTAACGACCAACCTCTCAACTATGATCTCTATCTCACCGCGTGGAGCACTGCCGCGAGCAGAAGTACGAAGCCGAGCGCAACCGCCGAGATGATTGTGTCCATAATCGTCCAAGTTCGCAAAGTCTGCGGCACAGTCAAGCGCACGTATTTCTGCACGAGCCAGAACCCACCATCGTTCACGTGCGAAAGCACTAGCGAGCCGGCCCCCATCGCCAATATGAGCAGCTCCGGGCTAAGGGCAGTGTTTCCAACGGCCAGTGGCACGACAAGCCCTGCCGAGGTAATGATCGCGACGGTCGCCGAGCCGGTGGCCACGCGAACCGCGGCGGCCAGCAGCCATCCCAAGACCAGCGGCGAGACCGGCAGCCGCAGCGCCAACTCTTTGACCGCTTCATTGACGCCGCTGTCTCGAAGCACCTGGCTGAATCCGCCGCCGGCGCCCACGATCAGCAAGACGCCACCGATTTCCAGAAGAGAAGTATTGCAGAATCCAAGGATTTGTCTCCGGCTGAATCCCCGGGCCAAACCGAGGGAATAGAAGGAGACCAACACGGCAATCAGCATCGCGACCGCCGGGTCGCCCAATAACAACAGCCAGCGGCGCACTTTGGTTCCGTCGGCGAGGACCAGTTCGGCGCACGCCCCGAGCATCATTAGCCCCACTGGCAACAAGACCGACATCAGCGCCGTGCAAAAGTTTGGCGCACCGTTGGGCGGCGGCGGTCGGTCTGGCGGTTGTTTCAATGTCTCCGCCGCGTCGCTGCCGCAGTTCACGCGAGCGAACGCCAGTCCCGCGATGATCGCGGTCGGCGCACCGACCAATAGCCCGTAGAGAATCGTCTTGCCGACGTTTGCATGCAGAATCGCTAACGCGGCCATCGGACCGGGATGCGGCGGGATCAAGCCATGCGAGACCGACAGACCCGCTACCAACGGCAAGCCGAACCGCGACAAGCGAACTCCGATTTTTCCAGCAGACGTCTCCGCGATCGGAATCAGCAACACCAGACCGACCTGAAAGAAGACTGGCAATCCGATCAAGAACCCTGCCGCGACGAACGCGAGCGCCAGCCATCGCGGTCCGAATGAATTGACCAGCGCGGTGGCAATCCGTTCGGCGCCGCCAGATTCGGCAAGCATTTGCCCGAGGATGGCGCCGAGGCCAATGACGACGGCGATCTTGCCGAGAATCCCACCCACGCCATCCGCAAACGAGCCCGCCACCTTGCTCGGATCCATCGGCGCCGCCAAGCCGGCGGCGAGCGAGACGAGCGCCAGCGCGACGAACGAATTCAGCTTCAGCCAGGCGATCAGCACCACGAGGGCCGCGACCGCCAGCGCCGTGTCGAGAAGCAGCCAGGTGTTGTGGTTCACCTTATCGCCTATCCGAAAACGGCCTGGGAAGAGGGGGACAGTCCCCTTTGGTTCCGAAGACTCCACAAAAGGGGACAGTCCCCGGCCGTATTCGGATCGGCTTTTATTTGATCTTCACCTGATACGGCATCATGAGCACTGCCGGCCGCGAGAGCAGGCGGCGGAGCGTTTCGGCGCGCGCGAGTTGCGCGGCAATTTCGGCCGGGATCGGCAGCCGAGATTCCATTCCCGAGCTGCCGAAAAGCTGCTCGAAGATGCTCTTCGGCTTCGGCAGTTCGAGGCGGTCGATCGGTTCGTCGGCCTTGAGCCCGGCAAGCGATTTGGCCTCGGCCACCGCGTCGTCGAGCGTGCCCAGCCGATCGATGAGCTTGTTGTCCGCGGCCATCTTTCCGGTGAAGACGCGGCCGCCGGCCAGATCATCGCGCAGGTGGCTCACGTCGATCTTCCTCCCCGCCGCGGCTTTTGCCGTGAACTGGCGATACATATCTTGCATCGACTTCATCCACGCTTCGCGCTCGGCGGTCGTGAACGGCGTGTCCATCGATTCCCAGCCGCTGTTCTTCCCGCGGCTGATCGCTTCGGTCTTGATCCCGATCTTGTCGAACAGGCCCTGGAGCGCGACCTTGCCGCCCACCACGCCGATCGAGCCGGTGAGCGTGCCCGGCTCGGCGATGATCTTCTTGGTTCCCATCGCGATGTAGTATCCGCCGCTGGCCGCCGTGTCGCCCATGCTGGCCACGATCGGCTTCTTGCAGCGGACGACTTCTCGCCAGACGAGATCGCTGGCCAGCGCCGATCCGCCGGGGCTATCGATCCGCAGCACGATCGCCGCGACCTTCGCATTCGCATCGGCGTCGCGAATGGCCTTGGCCAGCGTGTCGCCGCCGAGCTTGACCTCCTCGAACATTCCGCCGCCGCTCTCGCCGTCGGTGATGACCCCCACGGCATAAACCACGGCGATCTTCTTGTTCTTCCCATCCTTCTCTTCCGATTCGCCGCCGGTGATCATCTGCATCATCTTCATGAATCCGCCGATACCGGAGAAATCGGTGTCGAGTTGCTTCTTGCCGTAATCCTCGACGAGCGTGATCTCTTCGACTTTGAGCTTCTCGCCCAAGTCATTGCGAAACTCGTCGAGATAGGCCACGCGGTCGATCAGGCCGGCCTCCTTGGCTGCCGCGGCCGTGAAGATTCCTTCGTCGATCAGGTCCTTCACCTTGCCGCGATCGAGCTTGCGATCGGCGGCGATCGTGTCGATCATTTGGTCGTAGTAGTTGTCAATCACCAATTCGAATTGCTTGCGGAACTCGGGGCTCATGCCGCTGCGGGTGAGCGGCTCGGCGGCTCCCTTGTAGGCCCCGATCTGCATCATTTCCGCCTTGACGCCCAGCTTGTCGAGCAGGTCTTTGTAAAAGGTCAATTCGGCCCGCACGCCGGTGACGGCCAGCGTTCCGCTTTCGGGCATGATGATTTCATCGCAGGCCGAGGCGAGCAGATAGGGCTTCGAGTCGGCCATGCGGACGTCGGCGTAGACTTTTTTGCCCGCCTTGCGGAGTCGATCGATGGCGGCGCGGAATTCGTCAAGCTTGCCGCGGCCGATTTCGGGATCGCGAATTTGCAGCACGACGCCGGCGATCTTGCTGTCGTTCTTGGCCTGGTCCATCCGCTCGAAGACCTTGTTCAAGCCGACGGAGATTTCGCCAAACAGCCCGTCCTGCTCCGGCCCTTCCGGAAATGCACCGCTGATCTCGATGACCGCCAGCTTAGCGGTCGATTTCTCCTTCTTCTTTTCCTTCGCAGGGGACTTTTCCTTGGCAGGGGAGTCGTCATCCGCTCGGAGAGGACTGGCGGCGGTGGCGGCAAATGCCAAAGCCAAGGCGCAGATCAGGCAAGTTTCGCAGGATGACCGGATAAAACGCCGCATGGCAAAAGACCTCCTCGACGAACATGGGAAAGACAATTTGGATCGCGCCTCGGACTACGCCCGGAAGCGGGCGGGCCGCGGAACCGCACTTCAATCTTGCGCTTGCGCCCGGCGGAGAGTCAAGCCAAAGCGCGCGCCGCCGCCGTGGCAGTCCTTCCCGCAAATCGGCATTTCATGCCCCACTTGTGGGTTATCCGGAGAGAAAAACTGTACAAACGCTATTGACTGTGAACACCCGTATATTATATTTGGCGCAGGCGGGCACAGAGGCCGTCCTACGGAACAAATATCCACTCATCACGCGAGGTGCGGCGATGCTCGACTTGAAGATTCTTACCAAGCGGCAAAAAGCCGTCTACGAATTCATCCGCGACAAAATTCGCAACCGGGGCTACGGCCCGACCGTCCGCGAGATCGGCGAGAACTTCGACATCAGTTCGCCCAATGGCGTCATGTGCCATCTCAAGGCGCTCGAGAAGAAAGGGTTGATCACGCGCGAGCCGAACATGTCGCGGGCCATTCAGTTGGTTGCCGAACCGATCGAAGAGCGCGGCTTGCCGCTGGCCGGGCGGATCGCCGCGGGCGTGTTGCACGAAGCGATCGAGCAGACGGAGCGCGTCGATTTCGAGGCGATGTTCAATAAAAAGAACCTGTACGTGCTGAAGGTGAGCGGCGATTCGATGATCGACGCACAAATTGCCGACGGCGACTACGTCGTCGTCCGCAAGCAATCGAAGGCCTTCCCCGGCCAAATCGTCGTCGCCGAAACGGACGAAGGGGAAGCGACGCTCAAGCGCTGGTATCCCGAGCCGAGCAAGCACCGCATCCGCCTCGAGCCGGCCAATTCCTCGATGCAGTCGATCTACGTCAAAGATGCGCGAGTCTCCGGCGTCGTCTGCGGCGTCGTGCGAAAGGTGGATTAATCGCGTTGTAGAGCCGATCCGAGAACCGCCGGGGACTATTCTCCTCTCCTCAGGCGGATCTCGGATTGGCTCTCAACCCGGATTATTCATCGCGACACCGACTCTATATGCGGTGCGACACACTAGCCCGCTGCGCAAGCAAGGGAAAGCGATAACGCTCCCTCGCTTGCGCTTCGGGCTAGTGCTTTGTCACCTCTTGATTTTCGGGTTCAACACTTTTCGTAGCTGCGGCTTCTCTTCGAGCCTGAGCCTCAGAGCCGAAGGCCAGCCGCAGTCCACGGGCGCAAGATGCTCCCGCTACGACTACGCTGGCAGACTTTGCCGGCTTGCGAAGCTCTACCGAGGCTGCCGCTAAAAGCGGTGCCGTAAGCGTTGGCGGCGCACCGTCGGTCATTCATGCGGCCGCGCGTCAACGTCCGAAATTCTTCAGTAGTGCGACCCCTGCCGAAACGTCCCACGTTTCCTCCGTCCCGCCCGATTGCAATGAATCCCAGATCCCTCCGACGCGAGGTCCCGAAAGTTCGGGCCACTCTTTATCTGTCTACTGACGTGCTCGAAGAGGCCCGCAATGCGGCCGTGCATCTGGCCGGATTTCCGGCTCGAATGACGCTGGCCAAGCTGGCCGATAGCGCCCTGAGAGCGGAACTCCGGCGCTTGAAAGATCAATTCAACAACGGACAGGACTTTCCTCCGCGCGACGCCGACCTGCAAGGAGGCCGACCGATCGCCGCTTAGGTATCACGATGCAAGAGACACCCAAACCTCAACCTGCTCGCGTCGATTCGGAGAAGGAGCGCCTGCGGCAGCAATTGCTGCGGATGATCGTCAAGAGCGAAGCCCAACGCCGTGCCTCACCTCAGGTCAAGAACCGAATCGGCGAGTAGAAACAGTTTCAAAACCGCCTCGGAGAAGGGGACAGTCCCCATTTTTCTCCGCGACAATCCCGGCGATGCTGCCCGGCGCAAAATGGGGACAGTCCCCGGCGGTTTTCAAACTGTTTCTAGCCCTTCGAGGATCGTCTTTGCCGCGGTTCTGTTCGCTCTGACGATCCCCGCGCGCCTCGCCGCGCAATCTGAACTCTTTCCCGAGCCAACTCCTCCGGTTCGCGCGCAGCCAGTGTCCGCCCGCTTCGGGTTCGCTCCGCAGACGCCCCATCCGGCCGTGGTGCGCGTGATTTCGCCCGAGCGAAACGGCGCCTCGCTCGGCTCCGGCACGCTCGTCGATGTGAGCGAGAAGCACGGGCTGGTGATTACAAATTGGCACGTCGTCAAAGACGCGGCAGGAAACGTGATCGTCTCGTTTCCCGACGGTTTTCAAACTCCCGGCTACGTGATCAAGATGGATCGCGACTGGGACCTGGCGGCCGTGGCCATCTGGCGGCCGCGCGTGCAAGCGGTCCAAATCGCGGCAGCAATCCCGCAGCGCGGCGATCCGCTGGCCATCGCCGGCTACGGCAGCGGCAACTATCGAGCCCAGGCAGGGCGCTGCACGCAATATCTCTCGCCCGGCGCCGGCATGCCTTACGACATCGTCGAAGTCTCCGCCGCCGCGCGGCACGGCGATTCGGGCGGCCCGATCTTCAACGCCCGCGGCGAATTGGCCGGCGTGCTGTTCGGCGAAGGGGGCGGGATGACCTCGGGAAGCGCCTCGGTCCGCGTCCGCTGGTTCCTGGCCTCGATCGGCGCTGGCAAGCCGAATACGCTCCCCACTACCGAATTCGCCAAAGCGCCGGACGCGCCTATGGGGTCAACTACAAGTCTCCCCTCGCCCCTTGCGGGAGCGGGGCCGGGGGTGAGGGGACAAAACCGTCTCAATTCTTCGGATCCGCCGCCATCCCCCAGCGGCGACCTCCTCGTCGCAGTTCCCGCGCCTCAATCGGTATACCCACCGACAACCAGCTATCCAACAACAAACGCGCCCGCGCCAACTTGGCCACCGTCGCAACCGGCGTCGAGCCATCCGTCGGCCGATCCCTTCGCACAACCGCCGCGCCCAGTCCCGGCCGCGATCTCGTCCGCGGAGCCAAACCCTCAACCCGCGACCGAGCAAGTTAGTTGGGAAGACATCGCCGGCCATACCGCTGGCCAGCAAGTCAAAACCCTGCTGGCAGTCCTCGGCGTTTTGATGCTGCTTTACCAGGCGACTCGCCGATTGGGATAGACGGCAGTGGGTGCCGCCACTGAGAGCACGCCGTCATTCATTTCTGGATGGTTATTTCGTAACGACGGTTGTAATCGGTGTCCGTTGCTTCCTTATCGCGCTCGCGAGTTGGAGTACCGTGGAGGATTGCTGTTGTCCCTTCAAGCCGATAACTGAACGACTTGCCCGTCACTGGATCGAAGGGCACGGGAACCGTCAGGTCGGCAAGTCGCGCGGGAAGGTTGCCGTCATGGTCGGCCGCGAATAGTCGCAGCGCTTCGACGCAGCGCAAGAGAGCGATTCGCTGCTGCCGCCATGTTTGCACCATCCGCGTCACGCTGACGGCAGAGTCCGCAGTTATCCAATCGAAAAGTGGCCGCTCGTTCGTTGTGGAAGACTTGTCGCTGTCACCTTGCGCGGATTCCGTCTGCCAATATGGGAGCGGCGTTAGCTTAAGCATGTCATCACGGCGTATCTCGTACTCGCGCTTCGCATCCAGGAGAACCACCTGTACGGCTCCAAACTGCTCGACGATCTTTGATTTCACGCCAGCGTCGATCAGTCGCTTGCGCGCTGCCGCGACATGAGGTTTACTCTCAGCACGCGCGTTCAACCGACTTGTAAACTCTTTCGTTTTCGTTTCCCAGTCGGGGCCATCCTTGATTAATTTTGTGAAGCCGTCAATTGCCCTCTGGACTCTCGATTCGTTCATCGGCGCCGTTTCCTCGATCAGTGAAAAAACAGGGGCGAATAACATCCTCTCCGACTGTGCTCCCTTTTCCAAGTCGATCAACGGGTTCGGCAGGTTGGTGAGCGCCCAATAGAGATTCGGACAGCCCGGCTGCTGAATCATTTCCTCCAAGCGATCGAGCGCGCGATGAGCGACATCGTAACCGTACAAAGCGCCGACGAGCGAAGGATGCTCCCCAAGGTGTCGCGAAATCGCGAACATTGTCTTGGCGGTGACCATTGCATTGTCGAACCTTCGGCCAGCGATCTCGCATCGGAGTCTCACCGCGAGGGCATCCACAAGCGTATAGCCGATTTCTTGAACGTCTGGAACCGCAAGGTCGGCGACGCTCTTCATTCGCAGCAGGATCTGCCAGTCGGGTACGTCGAGCCGGGCCGAGTAGTCGGCGTCCGCCAGACGATCGCCGCCGTAGTAGGCGTTCAGCTTCTCGATCGGGATATCCTTGAGCGGCATGGTCAGTAATTCCCTGCGCTCTTCAACGGACTGCTTGCCGAAGAGGAAACCATTTCGTCCCGATAGGGAGCGCAAGTATCCCTGCACGGGATTACCGGGATTCATCTCCGACATTTCCGGGAGCAGTTGGTATTTGAGGGCCGGGATCGGGGCCGCCATCGGCTCGACCGTCATCTTCACCACGGTCTCGGCCGGCGCGGATGGCTCCGCGGCAGAGCACCGCAGCGCGAGGACAAGGGATAGAGCGAGAAACGTGATGATTCGAAGCATGAAACTTCTCCCAAACGGGTCTGACGAAATGCACCTCCAACGGAACCCGGCAGGGTTCCAAGCCATTAGCCGGGGGTCGAGGCCGTTAGGCCGACACCCCCGGTTGCGAGAAAACCAAACGACCTTCGCATCCCAGAGGGATGCCAGCGCGCTGCGACCCCTGCCAGGGTCGGTGATTCGTGCGCGTCACTGACCCGGCGGTATCGGCCGGACGGCCTCGACCGCCGGCTAATGGCTGGCATCCTTCCAGGATGCGGTTCGACGGCGATCCCCACCGAATATGTTCCGTCGGCGCTCGACGCCGGACCGGGCAACCACCTCAATTCAAAAGTCTTGATTTCGGCAAGGGGAAAACTCGCAACGGCGACTCGTCGGGCACTAATGGTTCGTTCGTCGCTGGAACGCGGAACGTGCCGCCGTCAGAAATCATCCGCGCGCGCATGATCCCTAATTCGTATGGTGAATCGGCGACTGCCGCGGGCGGCGTGTCAACAGCGGCTAACTCGGTTGTCGCTGACGGCGTTGGCGGAGATGGTCTTGGCCAGAGCACTGCCAAATTCAACAGTTGACAAGCTGCCAACGCGCCGGCTAGCGCCTGCCACCGCCGGCTGGGCCGCGCCGAAGCGCGCCCCGCGGCGAACAACAGCGCATCGCGGTCGAGTCCGGCCGGGTCCGGCGTGAATCGGAGAAACTGCTCGACAATCGGATCGTTCCGTTCGTCCGCCCCCTCATCACTCGCCCCTCTCCCCTCGCCCCCGCCTTCGCGATCGCTCACGTCGATTTCAACTCCTTCCGCAGGGCCTCGATCCCCGCGGTAAAGCGGCGGAAGGCCGTGCTCGGCGAGCAACCGGCGATTTCCGCGATCTGTTCGAAATTCAGGCCGCCCCACAGTCGAGCTACAATCACCTCGCGCTGGTCAACCGGCAACCGCTGAAGGGCCGCTACCGCTTCATCCGCCGTCAGACCGTCCGCCTCGACCTCCACAAACCACCGGACCGGCAGGGCCGCGATCGCCTCGCGGCGCTGCCGTCGCCGCGCGATCCGGCTGGCATCAATGGCTCCGTTTCGCACGACTCGATACAGCCACGGCACAACCTGATCAGGCGACTTCCGGAGCGCGACCAACTTGAGAAACGCATCCTGAACCACGTCCTCCGAATTGCCGCACCACTGCCGCGCATACAGAACGAGCGGCGGACCGTGGTCGTCCAGCAGGCGCGCAAAGTCGTGCGGTGTCATCTACCCATTATGACGACACGCTAGCCGAGATATTCCGCAAGAAATGGTGGGGCGTGAATAGGTCTCGCAGTAGACACGCGGATTGGGATGGAGGCCCGCGCGTGCCGCGCCCATTCAGCCCATTCGGTTTGCTGAGGGGTGGAGAGGGCAGGATTCGCGCGACGCCTCAGTCTGTCGTCGCGTCGTCGCGAGCGGCCGGGGAAGATTTCGCCTTCGGCGCTTTGCTGAAGCGGGGGTCAAAGGAGTCGTCGATGTTGCGGACGAACTCGAAATCCTTCTTGTAATCGACGGCTAAGAAATGTGTCGGCTTGCCGGTTTCCTCGGCCACGCCCCCTTCGTTCTTGAAGTCGAGCACGGCCGCAGTGATCTTGGCCGCCAACTCCGGCTTGAGGTTGTAAACGTAGCCGATCGTCAGTCGCGGAATCACCTGCGACTCGTAAATCAAGTGGTAGTCAGACGGCCTAACGGCGCCGTCCTTGAGCATCTTTTGCACCGTGTCGTCCGACAGCGCGGCAACCTCGAAATCGCCGCCAGCAAGTCCTTCGACCGATCGCTTTTGACCGAGCGAGAATATGACGAAGTAGTCTACGTCCGGGCGCATTGCGGCCTCTTGCGAGAGCACGGCCACCGCCGCTCGGTAGCCGGTGATGGAATCGGGGGCCGTACAGGTCAGTGTGTGCCCGCGAATATCGGCGAGAGTTTGAATCTTGCTCTTCGGGCTGACAGCGAGGTCCAAATGGTTGCCATGGGCGCCGGCGGCGTCGCCGAGAACGGCCACCGGAACGAACCCGGCGTTATTCACGATATACGGCGTGTCGGCGGCGTGCGGAGCGACGAGCTGAATCTTGCCGGCCTTGATCGCCGCAATCTCGTCGGCGCCGTTAAGATACTCTTGGGCGACAATCTTCTTGCCCGTCGCCTTTTCGAGAACCGCTTGCAAGGCGTTCCAGTCGACCGCCTGTCTCTTGGCCTTGGCATCCTGGTAATGGGCCAAAGTGAGCGTGTCGGGATCGAGCAATTGCTGGGGATCAGTCGGCGGATCGGCCACCAGGCGGCCATCCTTGTCGGAATACTCTGGGGCTAAATGTTTTCGCGCGGGCTGGATCAGGCCGTGCTTTGTCACCAGAATATCTTGCGCTTCCTTCAAAGCGGCTTGGTCCTGTCGGGCGCGGTATTCATTGTAGGCGACGATCACCATTGCGCCCGCGAGGCAGAGGTAGAGAACAGTTCGAAGTATGATTCGGTTGCCGCTGCCCGAACCGGAACTGCCGGAACCAGAACTGCTGGAAGCGCCATCGCCGCTGCCGGCGGATGACGATTCAGAACTCGCCCGAGATGCATCGCTCATAGTCCGATCCCTTGCTGCATGGATTCCCGTGAACCAGCGTCGGCATCCACAGATTAGGCGTTCGCCAGGGGATGCGCAAAAACGCCATGGTGAAGATTTTTGCAAGCTATGGATCGTAGTAGTGCCGCGTTTGGATTTTGTGAGCGATTTACGAGAATTGATCGAGGAAATCGGTTTCCGAACCTATGATATGCTCGGTTTTTGGCTTATTGTTGAATTCCGATAGAGTCATTTCAAGTGCATCGCATGTCACGACCGGCCCGGCGTCAAAATCGAACCGACTTTTCGATGCGCTGCGGCGTGGCGGCGAGCGCGATCGTCGTCGCGGCGCTGGCGGCTTGGGCCGACGAGCCAACTGCACGGAAGACGTTGACGGATGCCGATCGATCGCAATTGGCGGAGGCCGCCCGATTGAATGACGAGGTGATGGGCCTCATTCGCCAGGGCAAAGCTCGCGAGGCGCTCGAGCCGGCCCGCCGGGCGCTGGAAGTCCGCAGCAAGATCGAAGGGGAGCAACATGCCGGTTTTGCCCTCGGCCTGAGCACGCTCGCGCAGGTGCGGTATGAGTTGGGCGAATACGCGACCGCGAAACCACTTTTCGAGCAAGCCCTGGAAATCCGCCGCAAGACGGTCGGCGAAAGGCACGCGGTCTATCTCGGCAACTTGAATGACCTGGCTGCGACGGACGAAGCCTTGGGGGATTTTGCCGCAGCGGAAAAGCTGTATCAGCGGGCTCTCGATCTGCGGCGAGACGTGCTCGGCCGAAAGCATCCCGACTACGCCACGAGCCTCAACAATCTTGGACTGCTGTATGTCGAGACGGGCAGCTACGACAAAGCCGCTCCGCTGCTGCGCGAAGCGCTCGAGCTGACCAAAATAGCTCTCGGCGAAAAACACCCCGACTACGCCGGCAGCTTGAACAGCCTGGGCGGCGTTTACTTGGAGACCGGCGACTACGCCCGAGCGGAGCCGCTCTTCCGCCAAGCCGTCGAATTGTACAAGCAAGTTCTCGGCGAAAAACACCCGCAGTATGCCGAGAGCCTCGGCAATCTCGCCGGACTCTATCGGGCCACGGGTGATTGCGCCGCGGCCGAGCCGCTCTACCGGCAATCCGCGGAGATCCTGAAACAAACGCTTGGCGAGAATCATCCGCTGTGCGCGACTGCTCTACACAATCTGGCAGGGCTCTATCAACAGAAAGGCGAGTTCGCCAAGGCCGCGCCGATTTATCAACAAGCGCTAGATATTACGGCGCGCACCGTGGGCGAAAATCACCCCGATTACGCCAACACGCTGGACGCCCTGGCGGGCGTGACCATGTCGCTCGGCGAGCGAACCAAAGCCGAGGCGATGTTTCGGCGTGCGCTGGAAATCCGCCGCAAAGCGCTCGGCGACTCGCACGCCGACTACGCTCTGAGCTTGAACAATCTGGCCGACGTCTATCGCGAATCGGGCCAATTCGCCGCCGCCGAGCCGCTCTTGAAACAAGCCATCGAGATTTATCGCCGGGCCGTCGGCCCGAAGCACCCACTCTATGTCCTCAGCTTGAGCAATCTCGCGGCGCTCTATCGACAGCAAGGCCAGTTTGCCAAGGCGGCGCCGTTGGCTCGCGAGGCCTTGCAGACTTCACGGCAACTGCTCGACCTGACTGCGGCCGTGCAATCCGAACGGCAGCAGTTGAAGATGATCGAGCAGGTTCGTTATCGGCTCGACAATTATCTCGCGATCGCGACGGCGGTGCAAAGTCCGCCCGACGAGTCGTATGCCGAAGTGTTGGCTTGGAAGGGGTCCGTCTCGGCGCGGCAGCAGCGAATCCGTGCCATGCAGAACGATCTGGATCACAACCGCTCGCCGGAAGTCGCGAAACTGTATTCCGAATTGGACGACGCCAGCCGGGCGTTCGCAAATCTCTCGATGGCCGTTCCGTCGCCGGAAGACCGCGACGAATATCTGCGAAAGCTGGCCGAATCGAGTTCCCGCGTCGAGCGTTTGGAGCAATCGCTGGCGGCGGCCAGCCGAGAATTTCGTGGGCAATTGGTCGAGCGCCGTCAATCGGCCGACGATGTGCGCCGGGCGCTCCCGTCCGGCGCTGCGCTGGTGGACCTGTTGGAATATTGGTCGCTCGCGCCGCCGGGTGATCGCCGCCGTGAATCGTGGCAGCGCTGTCTGGTTGCCTTCGTGGTCCGTCCGGGATTGCCGGTTGCGCGGATCGAACTGGGATCGATGGCGCCCATTACGTCGGCGATTGAATCCTGGCGAAAAAGCGTTGGCGCCCCGGCGCGCGATCGGTTGCCCGATCCGGCCACCGAGCTGCGGCGCCTGGTGTGGGCAAAGTTGGAGCCGGCGATCGGCGACGCCAAGCTTGTGTTGCTTTCGCCCGACGGCGCAACGGCCCGATTCCCTTGGCCGGCCTTGCCGGGGCGGCAACCCGGAAGCTATCTGCTGGAAGAGACGGCGATCGTGATCCTTCCGATTCCGCGGCTATTGCCCGAGTTGGTCTCGAATTCGGACCTATCTGATTCCGCAAAGCGGAATGCGCTTGAGCCGCCGTCACTGTTGCTTGTCGGCGACGTGGATTTCGACGCCGCGCCGGTTCGAGCGCCGGCCGAGGCAATCGTTCAAATGGCCCCGCGTGGCAGTCGCGGGGCGGAGCTTCCGCGCTGGGCCCCATTGCCGGGGACGCGCACGGAGATCGTCGCCATTGCCGATTCATTCTCGGAGCGGTTTCCGCAAGGCGACCTAACCAAGCTCCGCAACGATCAAGCGACAAAGCGCGCGGTTGAAGCACAGTTGACCAAGCATCGCTACGTCCATTTCGCGACGCACGGCTTCTTCGCCCCGGCTCAGCCTCGTCCCGCCGGACTCGATCCCGCACGGCGCACCGAGTCGGAACGCTTCGATCCGTTTGGTAGCGAAGGAGTCTCCGGCTTCCATCCGGGCCTGCTCTCCGGGCTAGTGCTGGCCGGCGCGAATCAGCCGATCTCGGAGGGAAACGACGACGGTATCTTGACCGCGCTGGAAGTCTCGCAGCTCGACTTGAGCCATGTCGAGTTGGCCGCGCTGTCGGCCTGCGAAACCGGTTTGGGAACTTCGGCCGGTGGCGAAGGCTTGCTGGGCCTGGAGCGGGCTTTTCAAGTTTCAGGCGCGAAAGCGGTTGTCGCCACGCTGTGGACGATCAACGACGACGCCAGCCGCGCGCTGATGATCGACTTCTACGACAATCTCTGGCACAAGAAGATGTCAAAGGTGGAATCGCTGCGGCAAGCCCAGTTGAAAATGCTGCGCGAAGGAATCAGCCGCGGGCTGAAATTCGCCGACGACCGCCCGCCTGACAAGGATCGCCGCTTGCCGCCGTATTACTGGGGCGCGTTCACGCTGAGCGGCGATTGGCGGTAAGCGAAATCCTTTGCATTTCCGCGGATTCAGGGTAGGCTACGTGGAAAATCTCGTATTTCCTCACGATAGGACTCCGGCGTGCTCGAACCGCTGACGGACGAACAACTCCTCTCCGCCTACCGGGCCGGCGACGACGAGGCCGCCACCGCCCTGTTCGAGCGCTATTACCAAAGGCTCTTGAGCTTGATCCGGCGGCAGGCGGGCTGGCGGCTCAAGCAGGCCGAGGGTTCGATGGACGTGGCCCAAAGCGTGCTGCGGAGCTTCTTCGGCCAGCTTCGCAAGCAACAGGTTGCGGTCGGTGACGACGCGAGCCTCTGGCCGCTGTTGGTGACGATTACGCTCAACAAGGTCCGCAACCGCGGCAAGTTCTGGCAGCGTGCCCGCCGCGATCCGAGTCGCGCGCAGCCGCTCGATTCCGAGCGCGATCCGCTGGAATCCGGGCCTTCGCCGGACGACGTGGTTGCCCTGGGCGACCTCGTCGAGCAACTCCTGGAGCCTTTTTCCGATCGCCGCCGGCGGATCATCGAGTTGATCCTGGCCGGGCAGCCGGTGCGCGAAATCGCCGCCGAGGTCGGAGCCACCGAGCGAACGGTCTTCAACACCCGCCTGGCCGCCGCCCGGATTCTCGAGCAGGTCTTGGGGGAGGAATGAGTAAGAGGCCCGTACAAAACGTGGCACTGCTTGACGGCTGCCGCCACTCGGTGCGGAATTCGCGCCAAGACATGGCAGCCGTCAAGCAGTGGCACGCGGGGACGATCTTCTCAGACAAGGGTTATGTTCGGGCTTCTCAGGAAAAATCATATGTTGAACGTGACCAAATCCTCATTGAACTCATTTCATCTCGGCCGGCTAATCACTTTGTTGGCTCCGCTGCTGGTACTGCTGGCGACCGCGACTGCGGCAGCCGATATCGTCCGCCTGGAAGACCTGGGATTCAATCATCTTCATCAAGATTGGGGTAAACCCGGCAAGGGCAAGAGCGTCGATGGGCATCCGCTCACCATCGCCGGCAAGGTTTTTGAGCACGGATTGGGAAGCCATGCGTCGTCAAGCTGGTGGATCGACTTGGCGGGCAAGGCCGATCGGTTCACAGCATCCGTCGGAGTCGATGACGAAGTGAAGGATCGGCCAGAAGCGAGCAACTTCCCGATCGAATTCAGAGTCATCGCCGATGGTAAGGCCCTCTATCATGCCGGCAAGATGAAGCTCGGCGATCGGGCTAAAGAGATCGACCTCGATCTGCACGGCATCCACACACTCGTGCTGTTGATCGAGCCGATGGGACCGAGCATCAATTTCGGTCACGGCGACTGGACCAACGCGATCATCACTTACACGGGCCGTCGGCCGACGACGATCGAAGCGCCGCGAGAAACCGCCGAAATCCTGACTCCCAAGCCTTCGGCCGCGCCGCGGATCAACGGCGCCACCGTGCTGGGCGTGCGCCCCGGTCATCCGGTTCTATACACCATCGCCGCCACCGGCGAGCGGCCGATGACCTTCGCCGCCGAGGGCTTGCCGGCCGGACTTTCCGTGAACTCGAAGACGGGGCGGATCACCGGCGCCGCGCGCGAGCGCGGCGAATCCGTCGTAACCCTGAACGCGACCAACTCGCACGGCAGCGCCGAACGCAAGCTGCGGATCAAGGTCGGCGACGCCGTCGCATTGACGCCGCCGATGGGCTGGAACAGTTGGAACTGCTTTGCCACAAGCGTGAGCGACAAGAAAGTCCGCGCCGCGGCCGACGCGATGGTCAGCTCGGGACTGGTGGATCACGGCTGGACCTACATCAACATCGACGATTGCTGGGAGGTCTCGAACAACCGTCCCCCCGAAGCCCGCCGCAACGCCGACGGCCGCATCAAGACCAACGATAAATTCCCTGGCATGAAACCTCTGGCCGACTACATCCATGCCAAGGGGTTGCGGGCCGGCATCTATTCTTCGCCCGGCCCGACGACCTGCGGCAACTTCACCGCCAGCTACAATCATGAAGAGCAGGATGCCGAACAATACGCCCGCTGGGGATTCGACTATTTGAAATACGATTGGTGCTCCTACGATCAAATCGCGGGGAGGGAGACGAAGGTCCGCCCGTACCCGCAAAACGTGCTCGAGCGCCCGTATGCGATGATGCGCGACGCGCTGGCGAAGCAAGACCGCGACATCGTAGTCAGCCTTTGCCAATACGGGATGGGCGACGTTTGGCGATGGGGTGCATCGGTCGGCGGCAATTGTTGGCGAGTGACCGGAGATATTTCCGACAACTGGGCGAGCATGGCGGGGATCGGCTTCGGTCAAACGCGCACCGCGGCGTTCGCCGGGCCCGGGCATTGGAACGACCCCGATATGCTCGTGGTCGGCTCTGTCGGCTGGGGCAATAATCTGCACCCGACCCATCTCACGCCGAACGAACAATACACGCACATCTCGCTCTGGTGCCTCCAAGCCGCTCCGCTCTTGATCGGCTGCGACATGACGCAGCTCGACGAATTCACTCTCGGCCTCTTGACCAACGACGAAGTGCTCGCCATCGATCAAGACCCGCTCGGCAAACAAGCGGTTCGCATCCTCACCAACGACGACGGCCTCGAAATCTGGGCCAAGTCGCTGGAAGACGGCGCCAAGGCCGTCGGGCTATTCAACCGCGGCGAAATGCCCAGCCGCGTCACCGCCCGTTGGTCCGACCTCGGCCTCTCAGGCAACCAGCCCGTCCGCGATCTCTGGCGCCAGAAGAATCTAGGAGAATTCGACGGTCAATTCAGCGCCGATGTCGCCCGTCACGGCGTCGTGTTGGTTCGCGTCGGGGCGGCGAAGTGATCGGCTTGCTCTGCGGAGAAAATACTCGGATTAATCCAAGGAATACTTGCTCGATCACAAACAAATCTGTTGCCATCGCGGAATCTCGTGTTCTAATGGCGGCAGTTTCTCGAACAGGTCGTCCGAGGCGATATGTGCCGGTTCTGCTATTTCGGCCGCGCGTCTAATCCGGAGGCCATTTCCCCACCCCAGTTTTTTCTCCCTAAAAGCCCTAACATAACCGTTGACTGGAAAGATCGTCGCCGGGTGCCACTGCTTGACGGCTGCCATGTCTTGGGGGAATTCCGCACCGGATGGTGGCAGCCGTCAAGCAGTGCCACGTTTTGCGAGTGCTCCTGAGTTTCACCCCGCATCGGTATCCGAGGAGGAACGCTAATGATCCATGACTTGTCTCGATTCGCTTTTCGCTGGTGCGCAACCGTCGTCACGTGCGGATTGGCGTTTCTGGCGCTGGTCCTGAGTGCAGCTCGGCACGCGTCGGCGGGGCAGTTGCTCTACGTTACTTCAACGTCGGGCCAGCAGATACTCACCGCCGACACCGGAACGAACGTCGTGACTCCGGTCTTCAACACCGTTGGTCAACCGGATAGCCTGCTCTTCGATAACAACCAAAACATCATTTATAGCAACCTCCAAACGGGGCAAGTCCGGCGGATCAACAAGACGACCCACAGCGATACCCTCATCGCGGGCGGCTTTAGTGACCCCGCTGACATCGCCCTGGAACCGGGGGGTGGGAGCCTTTTGCTGAGCGACTTCGCGGGCGGTCAGATTTTTAGGATCAACCTGACCACGAACGCCGTAACCACACTCGGCGTTTACGGCGGCAACCCGCAGGGCCTCGCCTACGACAACCTCGGTCGCCTGTTCGCCAACCTCGGCACGCGCAGCGGCGGGGCAACGTCGTTCCTAGCCCAGCTCAACCCGGTGACAGGCGCCATCCTTCGCCAATCCATCGGTCTGGTCAGCTTGGATGGGCTGACCTTCGATAGCTTCTCGGGCAAACTGTTCGACCCGTCGCTCTCGGGCGCCGGGATTTACCAAATCGACCCGGCCACACTGGCCGTCACACTACTTCCCGGCTCGAGCGGGGTCGCTTTCGATGGGATCACCAACGACGCGGCCGGCAATCTCTACATCGCGAATTCAGGTAATCGAATCTACCAATACAACCTGCCGACTCTAACCCTCACTCCAGAAACTGTGGTCGGCGGCCTCGACGACCTGGCGCCGGCCGCCGGACTCGGCTCCACTCCCGAGCCCGCCGGCCTGACCCTGCTCTGCATCGGTGCAGCGGGATTGGGTGGCTATACTTGGCGCCGCTCAAGACGGATCGAAACAGGCTGAATGTCGAGGAGGAATAGGGGGGCGCGACTCGAATTGCAAATCAACCGCGTCCTCGTATTCTTTCCACTCGCGGCGAGACGCCGAGCCGCGTCACCGCGCGGTGATCCGACCTGGGCCTCTCGGACAACCAGCCCGTCGGCGATCTCTGGCGGTGGCAGAATCTGGTAGAATTCGACAGCCGATTCAGCACGGATGCCGCTCACCGCGGAGTCGTGCTGCTCCGCATCGGGCCGGGAGAATTAGCGGCTTGGTTAACGGATACACACAAAGGCGGCTTGAGTCGTTGTTGACCGATTCGACTCGCGTCCCTTTTGTTTCGTCATGCTCCGTTTTGTATCGACGCCGGGCTGCGCGGCCGGAGACGCCGCAGAACTACCTGCCAAAAACAAATGGCCATTAACTGGAACAGTCTACGATCCTGGAATGGTTCTCAAGCGCATAGCTTTGAGGAGATTTGCTGCCAATTGGCCGCGGATGAATCCGTGCCGGAAGGTTCTCGATTCTTTCGAAAGGGCGCGCCAGACGCTGGTGTCGAGTGCTTTTGGCGATTGCCCAATGCCGACGAATGGGCTTGGCAGGCGAAGTTTTTTTTGACATCGCCGGGGCAGAGCCAGTGGCACCAAGTCCACGCATCCGTCAAGGCGGCCCTTCACAAGCATCCCCACTTAACGAAGTACACCGTTTGCATGCCGGTCGACTTACCAGACGATCGAAGCGGCGGACGGAAGAGCGCCCACGAGAAATGGGCAGATTCGGTGGCAGGCTGGGAGAAGCTTGCTAGTACAAATGGGATGTCGGTATCGTTCGAGTTTTGGGGGCAAAGCGAAATTGGGGGACGTTTGAGCAACGAGAAGCACCGCGGGCGGCATTGGTTTTGGTTCAACGAGGAGCAGTTGAGCAATTCGTGGTTTGCCAGCCGGGTCAACGAAGCAGTCGAGAATGCGCGCGACCGATACTCACCCGAACTCAATGTGGATCTACCGATTCGCTCTAGCTTTGATGCACTTGGCCGCACGGCCGAATTCTTCTCGCGGCTCACCGAACTTTATACGAAAGCACGAATCGCGTTCAACAGGCTACGCCCAACGAGCGAGCCAGAGCCACTCAAACAGGCTTATGATCGCATCGTGACGATGGCACCGCAATTGTTCGCATTGATCGAACCCTGGGTCTTGCTTGAAGCGAGTTATCTCGAATGGACAACGACAAGACCGATTCCGTGGAACGAAATCACATTGCGATCGCAAGAGCTATCGGAATTGGTAGATGGCTGTTTATCCGCCGTGCGTGACCTGAAGGGTAGCCGCGGCACGAGCGACAAGCCACAAATTCGCAATTCGACTGACGATCTGGATTCGCGATACTATTATTTGCGCGAGTTCGAACACACGCTTTATGAAATCACGGGGTTTTCCAGTAGCAAAGAATGCCTACTCTCGAATTGTCCTGCCATGTTGCTCGTAGGCGCGGCGGGTCAGGGCAAGACGCACCTCCTATGTGACGTGGCGAAGCGCGAGACGGAGGACTCTCGACCACGACTCATCTTTCACGGAGAGCATTTTCACGACGACGAACCTTGGTCCCAGATGATTCGCTTGGTTGGCTTGAATTGCTCTCGAGACGAACTGATTGGCGCTATCGAGGCGGCCGCGCAGGCAAACAATTGCCGTGTGCTGCTCCTAATCGACGCACTGAACGAAGGCGACGGAAACCGTCTTTGGTGGAAATTCCTGCCCGGAATTCTGACGACCCTAGCGCGATCGCAGTGGCTCGGCATTTGCGTCAGTATCCGCAATACCTACGAGCCGCATATTATTCCTCCAACGCTTGATGAGACACGAATTGTTCGAGTCGAGCATTACGGCTTCGGTGAGTTCGCTTACCGAGCTGCCGCAAAGTTCTTTGCCCATTTTGGCCTTGAGCCGTCAGCGCCTGTCTTGTTTCCTGAGTTCGACAACCCATTGTTCCTCAAGCTATTCTGCCAGAGTATTCACAACGCTGGTTTAACGAGGGTTCCCTCTGGGTTACGTGGGGTTACGAAAATCTTTCGTTTCTTCGTGGAGTCGATCGACAAGAAGCTCGCGCGCGCTGATAGCCTTAATTACGACGATCGCGATTGCCTCGTCGCAAAGGCTGTCGATAATCTGTCGGACGAAATGGCCATACGGAAGAGCGATCGCCTGCCGCTCGACAAAGCCAAAGCTATCGTCAACGCACTGCTGCCGCGAGATGAACATCAGCGATCTCTGTTTCACTCCCTCGAATCGGAAGGCGTCCTCACCGTTGTTCCGGAATCACGAAGTGACAGTGACGAATGGTCGGAATCGGTGCGTTTCACCTATCAACGGTTTTCAGACCATCTGATCACCCAGCGATTGCTGAAAAGGTATCTTGACAAACGCGAACCAAAGAAATCGTTTTCGAGGCGCCGCGCCTTGGGCCAACTCGTCAAAGACGAGCGAACGTGCTGGATGAATTCGGGGATTCTCGAATCGCTTGCGATTCAAATCCCTGAAATAACAAAGAAGGAATTGCCGAATCTCGCACCTCATCTCGCCGGTTACTTGCCGATGCGCGAGGCGTTTGTCGCGAGCATTGTTTGGCGTGACGCGGAAAGCTTTAGCGTCGCGTCCGACCGGTACATTAACAAACATGTACTTGCATTTCGCGGCACGTTTGCCAGCTTTTGGGATGCGATGATTTCCCTTGCTACCGCTCCGAATCATCCAATGAACGCCGACCGTCTGCACCAGATATTGATCCGAGGTGAGCTAGCCACGAGAGATGCGTGGTGGTCTATTTTCCTGCACGATCAGTACGGCAGTCAGCGATCTGTTGATCGCCTCGTAGAATGGGCGCTCGACGAGAGCGACAAATCGACGTTTGACGACGAGGTAGTCCGTCTTTCAGCGATCGCGCTTGCTTGGTTTTTCACGACGGCAAATCGCTTTCTTCGTGACCGAGCCACCAAGGCAATGGTCAGGCTATGCGAGGAACGTATCCAAGTTCTTCGACACGTCCTCAAGACGTTCAAGAGTGTAGACGATCCGTACGTCAGCGAGCGCCTTCATGCGGTTGCCTACGGCTGTGCGATGCGGACGAACGATGTTGCGGCATTGGCGGGTCTGGCCCAGGACGTCTATCGTGCTGTGTTCGAATCGGGAATGCCCCCGCCGCACGCTCTGCTGCGGGATTACGCTCGTGGAGTGATTGAAGTAGCAATTCATCGCGGTGCAATTGCGGAGCTAGATGTCGCGAAAACTATGCCTCCCTATCGCAGCGAATGGCCGTTGATCGATATTCCTGAACCGATCGAACTCGAAACGTGGGGACAGTCGCGAGTTGATATGCCCGACAGAGAGTGGGCGAGGGTGCATTTATATCACTCGGTTATGGATGATGATTTCTCGCGCTACGTCATCGGTGGTCTGGATGAGTGGTCGTCCTGTCGAAGTGACGAACCGAAGACTCCCACGCACAAGGAGTTATACGAGGAATTCGTCGACTCGCTTACAAACCGCCAGCGGCGCGCCTTCGACGCGTACGCAACTCTACGAAGTAATATCGACCTTTATCGGCGGTTGGGACCGGACGCGGCGGCCGAGCGATTTGGACATCGCTTTACCGACGGGGAGTTGAATGCCGCGCTGACAACAAGTCGGCAAGCGGTCCTCCGATCGCTTGGGACGAACTTTCAGAAGCGAGACTTATTCAACGGGTCCGTGGAGGCCTTTATGGCGGAGCCGCACACGTACTCAGAAGAAAACAGATTCGACGGCCAACTGGCGCGTCGGTGGCTGATTAAGCGGATCATCGACATGGGGTGGACGGTTGAGCGGTTTGGCGACTTCGATCGAAATGTCAACCGGTATAGTCGGCATGGACGCGAACCGAATAAGCCGGAACGGATCGGAAAGAAGTATCAATGGATTGCATATTATGAATTGCTTGCGAGGCTATCCGATAATTTCAGAATGCGCGATGATGAATGGTCGCCGCGCGGGGCGCAAGGTCAGGAACCTTGCACACATTCATTTCGCCGCGATATTGACCCTTCGAATCTCGTTCGGAGCACGCAATGCGAAGAGTGGCGTGCGCACACTAATTCCTGGTGGTTTCCAGCAAGATTCGAATCCTGGGATGTGCCGCCGGACGAGGTGCGGTGGCTGAAGAACCACGATGTGCCACGCGTCGAGGATGCGATTGTCGTTACGCATCCTGGCAATGGTGCTCGGTGGTGTACCCTACATGGCTACTATCGATGGGCGCAACGTACACCCACCGGCGAGGAGCAATTTGAAGCAAAGCGGCGCGAAGTATGGTGCATGCTCAAGTCGTACTTCATAAGAAGATCGGAGTCCCAAAAGCTCCTCCGGTGGGCTCTCAAACAAAGCTGGATGGGCCGATGGATGCCCGAGTCACACGAGGCGTACGGAGTTCTGCTTGGTGAATTCTTTTGGTCTCCGGCATTCAGGGAGATGGACTGCAGCTACTATGGACGGAACGGATGGTCGCGCCAGGCGCGGATGAATGGGCGCGAGCTTCCGGCCGAGATTCTTATCGCGAACGATGGCTACGCGTGGGAGTCTGGAGGATTTGATTGCTCCGTTGACGGGACGATTTTCATTGAGCTGCCTTGTCGATTCTTAGCCGATGGCATGCAACTCTCCTGGCGCGGGGTCGAGGGAGAATGGGTCAATCAAAAAAATGAGTTGTGCGCGGTTGACCCATCGGTCCGATCTAAGGGGCCACGCGTTTTGCTGGTCCGCCACGACGCACTTTCGGATTTTCTGACATCAAATGGCCTTACTTTGTTCTGGACGCTGCTCGGTGAGAAACGAACAATCGGTGGTTCGATGTCGGGCGCGGACTACAACGGATACCTAGAAATAAACGGAGCGTACGTCCTAAAGGACGGCGCAGTTTCCGGGCAAAAGCATGTACGGTACGTGCCTCCGAGGGCCCGATAGGCCCTTCTCTGCGGCAGCGGCTTGCCTGGTCGGTTCGTACGGCGCGGTGGTGGACATGAAAAAGAGGGAATTCTGCCTTCTTAGAAAAGTAGAAGCTCCGTTTTCTCCCTCACATCCGCTGGCCCAATTCCGCCCCTTGCGATAACTGTACATTTGTGATCTAATCGTGCTCAGCCAACCTGGCGGGAGGCGGCCATATTGTAAGTCCCGCGGTCACACGCGGGCAAAGGTAAGACGAGCGTCAAAACGGGATTGCCGGGCGAGGTTCTTGTTTGCCCGGCGGTTTTTCGAAAGGACACGGCGGGTTCGCCCGTGCAAAGCCTTGGCTCGCGCCAAGCCTCGTTCGGTCGCTTGGGCCTTGGAATTGATGAGAAATGGGCGCCCGTTTCTCGCCGATTCCGGGGCTCGAGCGGCCGGGTAGCTTGCCAGGTTGTGAGAGTTCGCAAGTCTCGATTAACGGCCGCCTGGGGGCGTCAGGCGGCCGCTGAGAGGAAAGGAAGAAGAGGATGAGGGATGAAGGATGAAGGATGAGTTGAACCGGCGGCGTAAGCCGCCGGATTTTGCCGAGTTCCCAGCCCCCAGTCCCCAGCCCCTTCCTTCCTCTCCCCGAGGCTTTGATACCGGACAACGTCCCAGTGCGTGGCTGAAAGAGCTTCCGTGGAGGTTCCTTAACAGTTGCGTTCGGTCTCATGACCGTGCCGACTGGCCCTGTGATCGAGGGCGGGACCAAGGCGGGGAGCCGGATCGATTAACCCTTGCGGTGAGACACGAGCCCCAGTGCTCACCCCTCGCCGCACCCTTAAATCAAGAACGCCGGCTCCTCAAGCCAGCCACAAGTCACAAACAGGATCGGGAATCGAGCGCTCGATTTTCTTCGGAAATCGAGCGATCGATTTCACGAGACGCGGCCTCGCTGCGCAATCAGCGAGGCCGCGTTGTTTTGCATTCTGGCGCGGACGATGGACCATCACACGGCCGTGGCCTGAAGGGCCGCGAGGAGTATTCGCGACGCAGCCCTCACTCTCCGTCGGCCCTTCAGGCCGCAATCCCTTCCGAGAAGCCGCCCCGACCCGAATTGAAAATGGTCCCGTCCCTCATGTTTTCCTCTCCGCCGCCGTTCAATTCTTCCGGACGGTCACTTGGTAACGCTGGCCGTTGCCGGCCGACGGGGCGCCGGGAATCTGGCTGACGAGCGTTGCCGTGTCGCCCGTGCAATGGTAATCGAACGGCTGGCCCGTTCCGGGGTCGTCGGGAATTGGAACTTCGGTGACGTCCGCAAGCTTGTTGGGCAATTGGCCATCATGCGCTGCGCAGTGCATTCGCAAGGCCTCGATCACGCGCAAAGCGGTTAATCGGCGCTCAATCGCAATTTGGCGCGATATGACGTTGTTCAAACTCGGAAGGAACAGGCGCGCCGGCACGTGACCCTCGGTGATCGCCACATCATGGAGCCGCTTGATCGATTCGGCGAGTAAGGGGCGGGCCTGCGGGTAGGGTAAGTATGAGGCACGATACCAATCGTCGCGATCGTCCTGATACGTGCCCATCATACATAGGAGAAGCACTTGAGCCGGTGGCATCATCTCGACTTTGTCGGCCGCCAGGCCTCGAGTGCGGGCGACGTACTTGCGGGCCAGCGAAAGATCGGGCGACTTTGAGGCAGGATCGCCGGGAGCACAATCCTTGGGGAACCAGTCGGGAAGTTTTTCCGGGCTCCCTTCCGCGGGCTCGAGGGCGACTTCGCGCATCTCTGTTCGAGTGCGCTGCAAGAGACTGTCCCATTGCTCCGCCGTACGTTCTCGATCCAGATCGCTTAACTCAGGGAATTGTTTCTCAAATGTTTGATACTCGAACCCGAAGCCTGGCCGTAAGTCAATCAGGGGACGAGGCAGAGCCGTCAGCGCCCAATAAAGGTTCGGAGCATCCGGTCGCTCGATGAATTCGGTGGCGGCGCCGACGAACTCAGAGGCGATGGCGTAGCCGACGAGGCTGTTGATCAGGGTGGGTCCCTCCGCCACATGTTGGCTGAAAGCAAAGCCCGTTTCCAAGTGGTGGGCAGCCGCGCTGAAATCCCCTTGTGCCAGCGCGACGCGCGCTTGCAGGATCAGCATGGGAGTGTAATTGCGCATCCACTGCATGTCGGGCAACAAGAGGCCGATGGGATTGGGCTCGTCGAGTGTGTAATTCCATTCGGCGGTTCGCCGTCGAGCGCCGACTTCGAGCTGTCGGAGAAGGTAGTGATGGTCCTGGAGAAACTTGCGAGCCTCCTCCGTCGGGATCTTGTCCAACGGCAGCGCGTTCCATTGTTTGGGCGTTTCGGTGAAGTATTTTCGCGACGCATCGCTCTGCTCGTGAGTTAGTCGCAGATAAATCGGCACGGCGTTGCCGTCCTTCAACTCCCAACTGCCGGGCAGCAATCGATATTTCAACGCTGGGATCGGCGCGGCCTGTGGCGAGATGGTTAATGACTGGTCGATGGCCCAGGGCGAGGCGGATTTGTCCGCCGCCGGCGGTTTGTCCTCGGCACGAAGGACCGATGTCAGCGCGAGGGTGAAGACGAGTACTGAGTATTGGCGCAAGCGGGCCATGGTTTCAGCCTCCTGAAATGAGCGGAAGAGGTTGGCTAGACGCGGATTACTGATTGAACAGGGCTTCATATTGGGAAGCCTTGAGGATCGCAGGCTCGGGCGGAGCGGGCCCGGGCGGCGCCGACCCGGTGGATTCTCGTGAAGCAAGCCAACGGCTCGGATCTTGCTCCATTCGGCGGCGCAGGTTGAAATAGCCATCCGGCGATGGTCTGAACGAGGTAACTGCGGCAACGGCAAAACTGGTTATTGGAGGGAGGCCGGCTGGCCGCGTGCGTTCCTGAAGCCTGCTGACAAGGAACTGGCACTCGGCACATTCCTTGAGCCCCCAGATGCCCGAAGCCGCCGTCAAGACCGCCAGCAAACCGCACAGTGCCGGCCAAAGCAGCCGGCCGCGTCCTTCCTTGCCGACCGCGAGCCCGGCGGCAAAAAGCATCGCGTCGCGATTCAAGCCCGCTGCGTCCGGGCGCCAGCCTGACAACAGGCGCTCGACACCGCTCAGGTCGTCTTGGTCGGGGGAGTGTGTATCCATCGGCCTTCCATGTTTTCTCGTAATGCGGCCAGCCCCGCCTGGTAACGGCGATGCGCCGTCGGCAGCGAGCAGCCGGTAAGTTCGGCCACGTCCTCAAATGTCAGCCCGCCCCAAATGCGGGCCACCACCACCTCACGCTGCTCCAGGGGCAGCTCCGTCAGCAGCAGGGTTGCATGCTGGCCGTCAATTCGGTCGTCTGTCGCGGCAAACCAGGCTTCCTTGGCGCTTGACTGGTTCTCGCGCCGGCGCCGGCGCATCCAGCCGCGCCCCGCCGCCCAGGCCGCATTGCGGACCACCCGATACAACCACGGCAGCACCTTCGCCGGCAAAGGTGACTGTCGCGCTAGCCTGATGAACGCGTCCTGCACCAGGTCTTCATCGCCGGTCGGCCATTGCCGAGCGTAGAGCCGCAATGCGGGCGCATGCTGGCGATATAAGCGGCCCAACTCCTCCGGCGCAATTCGCGGCATATTCGGCCTTTGTCGTTGCTCTCTAATATACTAGATGCCATGCTCGCGCAGATTTCTCGCACTTCCGCGAAAAGAATATCTGAACTCGCTGTCGTTCACGGCCGGACAATTGCGCTTGGATGGAAAGAATTCGCTGAATCGCGCATTCGACTCGAGCAGCTTCACGGTCGCGCGGACTTCGCCGACCGACTTCGCCGGTCAGACCGGCAGCGTGCCCGAGCCGTTGATGTGGCTCTTGGCGCTCATTGGCGTGGGCGCTTTAGCCGCTAGAACGGTCAGAACACGAACCGCGCCTCGACGAGCACCGAGGCGTCGTACCAGCGGTTGGTCGTGATGCCGAACGCCGCGCTGACGCCCCATTCGAAGAGGCCCAGATCGCCCCCCGTGTCGCGAACGAAGCGGATGCCGGGGCGGACGTTGAAGATGCCCATCGTATCGACCGGCTGGGGCAAACCGGTGGGGAAGGTCGTTTGCGCGCCGTTGAACACCGTCCAGCCGATGAACTCGAGCGTCGGGATCGCGGCGAACGTGTCGTTCTCATAGAGCAAGTGGCTGACGCCGAAGCCGTATTTCAGCACTTGCCCATCGTAGACCGGATTTCCGCCGAGTGGAAACCAATAGGTCAGCTCGCCGTGGAAATACGTTTGGGGACTCCATTTCAATTGAAACAAGAATCCGGGTTCGAGCGAGACGTGCCCGGTGCCCGTTCCGTGGCCGGGATCGCCCGTGGGCAAATCGGTGCGGAAGATTTGCGTGATCTGCCAATCGGCGCCGTTGAGGAGGACGGTTTTGGTCGTCAGGCTCATATCTCCCAGCCCGGCCGTCGGCGGATTGATTTCGGGCGCGACCAACCGGATCGGAATGTCGGTCGTGAGCGAAAAGGCTTTGCCCGAGGCCACTTCCCACGAGGCGATAACGTCTTGATAGTCGACCAACCTCTCGGGCAACTTCGGCCCGCGGCCGCCGATCTGAGCCCAAAAGTATTCGGCCCGATCGGGATTGTGCTCGTCGTAGGCGGCGTTGAATCGAAACCGCAAATTGCTCGACGGCTGCGAGGCATCGATCTCGAACAGGGCGAACATCACCCGTTCTTGCCCGATCCCTGGATCGCCGGTGCCTTCTTCGATGCCGCCGAGTCCGTAGAAAGTGCCGCCGTGACTGCCATGATGTCCTCCACCGCCGGGTCCGCAACCGCAGTCGCCGCCCAGGGGTTGAGTGAAGAGCGGTTCGGCGCGGGGCGCGGCGGGGCTGGTGCCCGGAGGCAACTGCTCCGCACCGGAGGAGAACGGATCGGGGAGCGGCATATTCGCTGGTGGTGGCGGGGCGGTAGCTTGATCGACAAGCTGGCCGCGCAATGGAGGCATCGTTGCACCGGCAGGCACGACACGGCTTGGTGCGAGGGGCGGAGCCGTCGGCGGCTCGGCAAACGCAATGGGTTGCACCCCGTTCATCCCGTGCAATTCAGAATAAGGGCCGTTCGCCGGCGGCGGAGTGCCGTTGACCACGACATTTGGCTGCAAGGCGATCTCCCCCGACTGCGCCGGCAGTGCTACGGGCAGACCGACGATAATCGGCCTCCGTCGCGGCGGCGGATCGCCGGTCAAATCCTGCGCAGCCGCGATCCGCAATCCGCTGACGATCATCAGCAGTGCTAGCAAGCCGGTCGACAAAACCCGTCGCTCGAAACTCCGCACGAAATATCCTCGATCGCGGTAAAGATAGGCGGACCTCGGCGATGGTATCGGCTTTAGCGGTTGCTTGAATTGATTCGGTTGGCAAAGATTTTCGGAATCACGACGCCAGTCCACCTAATGTTTACAAGTTTCCCCGACAGTGCTACCATGCCAGGGTTGGATTGGGTTTTCGACTGATCGACGCTATCAGTGCGTTTGGTAAGGGTTTACATGCGTAATTTGCCGGTGCATTGGTACGAGGGCTTGTTCCTTCGTCCTCAACATTTCCAGGCCGCCGATCGCTTCTGGAGCGAGTTGATCCAGACCAGCGAGCAGTGGGACCATCCATATAACTACGGTCTCCAGGCGATGGAA
>DASZFO010000269.1 GCA_035939775.1 Pirellulales bacterium
GCCCAGTGACGGCAGCGCGTCGAGGAACGTTTCAAAAACGGTGCCGGTGTAATAGTCGAGGCCTCGGGCGATCGCCACATCGAGTTTCAGCCGCGCGCCCGGAAGGCCGGCCCCTTTGACTGCCACAAGCAATTCAGCCAGGCGAGCGACCCCGGTCCGTCCCTTCTCGCTTCCGACAACCAACGGCTCCAATTGGCGCAGAATCTCGTCGTTGTCGCCCGAGAGTTCCGCGATCTTCAATACCTCGCGAGCCTGCTCGGCGGTGGCGCCGGCCGTGGTCTGCATTTCCGCGGCCACCTGATCGGGGCCAATCTTGTGCAGCTTGTCGAGCGAACGCAGCACCGCCGCCGAACGGTCGGCCAATTGAAGCCGCTCAAGCAATCCCGTCAGCACCATTCGATTGTTGAGATGGATCGTGAACGCGTCGAAGCCGCTCGCCCGCAGTAAATCATGGATCACCAGTGCTGTCTCGATATCGGCCGCCGGGGCTAGCGTTCCGATCGTGTCGAAGTCGCACTGCATGAATTCGCGATAACGGCCATCCTGCGGCTTCTCTCCGCGCCAGACCGTAGCGATATGGTAGCGCTTAAATGGAGTCCCCAACTCATTGATGTGCTGGGCGACGAATCGAGCCAACGGCACCGTGAGATCGAACCGCATCGCCACGGCGCGGCCGCCGGGGTCATTGAAGCGGTACATTTGCTTCTCGGTTTCCCCGCCCCCCTTGCCAGCCAGAATCTCCTCGTATTCCAAGGCCGGAGTATCAATCGGGCTGAAACCATAAGAGCGATAAACCCGCTTGGCTGTCTCGATAAGCCGTTCGCGCGGGATCATCATCCGCGGCAAATAGTCGCGAAAGCCTTTCAGTGTGCGCGGCTCAATCACGGGCAAGCGGTCCCTGGTTCAAAGAATTGGCAAAAGCGGCGGCTTGGGGCTGCGGATGTCGCCATCGGTCGGCCCCAGCACCGCCTCCATGTATTCTTCCACCTGCTCCGAAGTCTCGAAATAGTGGTCGTAGACCCAGTCGTCTTCGTATTCGCAGTCCTTCGTCGAATAGTCGCGGCAAACCTGCGGCCGGGTCGTGTAGATGCCGCAACGGTTGTCCGGCTGCAAGTGTTTGCAAGTCGTGTGAACCAGCAAATACCAGGTTCCCTCTTCGGTGAACACCGTCGCCTGGTCGTGCAGCAGGAACCAGCGGATGAACTCGAAATCCTCTTGATCCTCCGGCTCGTCGAGCGGAAGCGCGAAATAGCGGCAGCATTTCGCGATGCAATGCGAGCAGAGAACTTCGTCGGGCTGGAGGTCTTCGCGGCGAGGCTTCGTGCGGAGTGCAGTGGACATAGGCAAGAGGTCGGAGGTCAGCGGTCGGAGGTCGGGTTGTTGGAGTTCAGCCTTTAGGCTGCGGGTCGCAGGCTAACGCCTGAACTCCAACACTCATTCGGAGGCCGGGCGTTGCGCACTCCGGCACGGGTGCCGGCAAAGTTAAGTTAACAAACGCTCACGACATTGCCTAGCGAGCGGGTTTGCCGCCCCCCAGCGGTTCTTCCTTCCCTGATCGCGGCGCTGGACCGCCAACCTCCGACATCTTGAATTGTTCGGCGAAGAAATCACGCCAACCAGTTACCAGCGGAGCGATGGCGAGAACTTCGCCGCCGTCGGAGCGGCCGACCAGCCGCCCGCTGGCGTCAAAGGCCACGATCAACGACCGTCCGGCGTTTTGGAATTCGAGTCCGAATCGCCAGGTTGGTTCGCCGGCGGATGACGCTTGCCAAACGAAATTCCTGTCGTCGAGTAGTTCGTGCCGCAAATGGTCGATGCCCTCCGCGTTGGCGACATCGGTTCGCCGGCTAATAACATAACGCCGGCTGCCGATGGCTGCGGTTTCTGAGGAATCCGCTTGGCTCGCTGGTCGCAGTTCAACTGCCGCGACTCGCGGAGCGTCGGCGATCAGCTCGACGTTGTCGCTGCCCCACCAGGCGATCGCCCGCCGCGCCAGACCATGGTGATAGGCGATGCTCAGGCCGCCCATCGCGCAGCCCACCAGCACCATCAACAGAATTACCAGCTTGCCGCGATGCATTTTATCTAAGTACGAAGGACAAAGTGCGAAGTACAGAACGACCATTTCGACGCGGCGCTCGCGCCGCGAGACTTGAATCAGTCCAGAACTTTCTGTTCGCGCAGCCGCGCGGCCCGTTCGGCAGCATACCCCAGCCACTCGCGCAGGATTTCGCCGCTGTGCTCGCCGATCGTGGGGGGCGATCGCGGCGAGCAGAAGGGCTCGCCGTCACAGTGAATTGGACTGGCCACGACGCGATAGGTCCTTCCATCGGTGCCCGTCAACTCGCGCACCATCCGCCGAGCGGCGACCTGCGGCGTTGCAAGAATCTCGTCGAGCGCCGTCACCGGCGCATGCGGCACCTCGGCCGACGTGAGCAGCGCCTGCCATGCCGCCGCGCCGCGATCAATGAACAAGCGGTTGAGCAATGGAATCAACTCGCCGCGGCGCTCGACTCGCGCGGGATTCGTCGCAAAGCGCGGATCGGCGCCCCATTCCGGATGACTGACGGCGGCGCAGAAGCGCTGCCATTGCTGATCGTTGCCGACGGCTAGCACAAGATATCCATCCGCCGTCGCGAACGCCTCGTACGGAACGATCTGCGGATGGGCGTTGCCATACCGCTGCGGCCGGTCGCCGGTTACGAGCGCTCCTTGCACTACATTGACCATTGCCGCCAGCGTGCAATCCGCGAGCGCTAAATCAAAGGCCGGCGCCGCGCTCCCCTGTCGGGTCGCGGCTAAACTTTCGCTTCGTTGGTACAGCCCAGCTAGCACGCTCACGGCGGCATACAGGCCGGTCAGCACGTCGGTGATCGCCACGCCGATCTTCATCGGCGACCCGTCCGGCTCGCCGGTGATGGACATGATGCCGGCGGTGGCCTGGACCACCAGATCGTAGCCGGGCGTCGCGGCGGCTGGACCGGTCCGCCCGTAGCCCGAGATCGATGCCCGAATCAAGCGGGGATTCAGCTTTTCAAGCCGCTCCGGCGCGAGCCCCAACTTTTCCAGCGACTGGGGGAGAAAGTTCTCGATCAGCACGTCGGCCGCGCGGATCAGGTCGTCCAAAACCTCTCGCGCCTCGGGGCGAGCCAGGTCGAGCGCCAGCGAACGTTTCCCCCGATTGCACGAGACATAATAGGCGCTCGGCCCCTCATCGGGCAAAAACGGCGGACCCCATTGCCGCGTATCGTCCCCCAGCGGCGGACGTTCGACCTTCACCACGTCGGCCCCGAGATCGGCCAGCAACTGCGAGCAAAACGGCCCTGCCAAGACCCTTGAAAGATCGAGCACGCGCACGCCGTCGAGTGGTCTTGATAATCTGGCCATGTCGTCAAAACGCTTCCTCCGCTCAAGCCACTTCCCCGCCGCCAGCCCGCCAGTATACTGTCGAATAGCGACGCTCGATAACCGGCCCCCTCCTCTTTTCGAGCCCCTATCCCCGAATCCCGAGCCCCTCTCCCATGGCGAACGAGTTCGATCCGTACCGTGAAGCTCTGATCGTGGAGACGACCACGATTTGGCCGGAGGAATACGACGATTGGTCGCTTGCCGACCGGCAGCGGGTCGAGGCCCTGCTGCATGGGGAGCCGCAGCAGGCGGCCGAACTCGAATACGTGCGCCAACATTCCGGTTTCTGCCGCCAGATCACCGTCACGTCCGCCGATCTCGAACGTTTGGCTGCCGCGTGACGATCATCCGCGTGCATCTGTCTTCATGCGCGGTTTTCCTGATGGACTCAAAACAGACCATCCACGTCGCGCTTGGCGAGCGAAGCTATCCGATCGAGATCGGCAGCGGAAACCTGCCGGAAACAGGCCGGTTTCTCAACGCACTCGGCGGCGCGGAGCACGTCGTGCTGATGACCGACTCCAACGTCGAGCCGCTGCACGCGCCAACGGTCGGAGATAGTCTCGCGGATGGCGGAGCGGAGGTCGATCTGGTGGTGGTCGAGGCGGGCGAGACCTCCAAGTCGGCGGCAGTCGCCGACGCGGCCTGGCAGAAGCTGCTGGAACTCGGCGCCGACCGCCGGACGGTCGTCATCGCGCTCGGTGGCGGAGTGGTCGGCGATCTGGCCGGATTCGTGGCGGCGACGTATGCCCGCGGAATTCGGTTCCTGCAAATCCCGACGACGTTATTGGCTCAAGTCGATAGCTCCGTGGGCGGAAAGGTCGGGATCAATCTGCCGGGCGCGAAGAACATGGTCGGGGCCTTTTGGCAGCCGCTCGGGGTGCTGATCGACACCGGCGTGCTCGGCACATTGCCGCGGCGCGAATTTGTCTCCGGTCTCGCCGAGGTGGTCAAATACGGAGTGATTCTTGATGCGGAGTTCTTCGGCTATTTGGAAGCGCACGCCGGGGAACTCGACGCCCGCCAGCCCGAAGTGCTCCGTCAGGTCATTGCCCGTTGTTGTCGTCTCAAGGCCGACGTGGTCGAGGCCGACGAGCGCGAGATCGCCGGCGGCCGAGCGGCGCTGAACTACGGCCACACGTTCGCCCACGCCCTCGAGGCGGTGGCGGGCTACGGCGAGCTGTTGCACGGCGAGGCGGTGTCGATCGGCATGATGTGCGCCGCGCGGTTGGCGGAGCGGCTGGGACGCGTCGATTCGGCGTTCGCGCGGCGGCAGGATGCCCTGCTGACGACGCTGGGGCTGCCGGTCCGTTGTCCGCCGGTGGATCACGACGCGCTAGTCGATGCCATGTCCCGCGACAAAAAGACCGAAGCCGGCCGGCTCCGTTTCGTGCTGCCGGATCGTTTGGGTCACGTCGAACTGGTCGGGGCTGTCGCGGCTGCTGACGTCCGAGCCGCGCTGGCGCCTTGACGGGCATTTCTAACCGCCAATGCGCAAAGGACGCCAAGTGGAAGCTGATGTGAATCTGTTGATCATCGAAGACCGCCAAGAAGACGTCGCGCTCGTGGTCAACGAGTTGCGGCGAGCCGGGATTGCACCGCTTTGGGAACGCGTCGATTGTGAGCCGGACTTCGTCGCGCGCCTCGAGCGGCCCGACCTGCCTGACGTGATCCTGGCCAATGATGCCTTGCCGCGGTGCGGCGCCATGCGGGCCTTGGAGCTGCTCAAAGAACGGAAGCTCGATATACCGCTGATCGTGATGGCCGACGCGGTCGACGAAGAGGCGGCCAGCGACCGCATCCAGCGGGGAGCGGCGGACTATTTCGTCAAGGACCGGCTCGGAAGGGTCGCAGCGGCGATCGATCGCGCCCTCGAGGTGAAGCGCCTTCGCGGCGACAAGCAGCGGGCCGAAGAGCGGCTCGAGGAGAGTGAGCGGCAACTCCATCTGGCCCTCGAGGCGGCCCGAATGATCACCTGGACTTGGGACATGCGGACGGGCAAGCGGTCCTCCTCGCCGCCGGATTCCACGACGATCTGGCCGCCGGGAAAGGCCCCTCCCGACCTGGATACTTTTTTCCGGAGCATTCATCCCGACGATTGCCAACCGCTTTTCGATCGTGTGCAGCAGACGTTGAAAGACGGATCGGGTTACTCGGTCGAGTTCCGCATCCCGTTGCCGACGGGGGGAGTGCGTTGGGTTAGGGGGCAAGGCCGCGTTTTTCGCGACGCCGCCGGCCAGCCGACGCACCTGGCCGGAGTGTCAATGGACATCACCGACCAAAAGCTCGCCGAACGGGCGCTGCGCGAATCCGAGGCCAAATGGCGCTCGGACCAAGAGAAGGTCCAGCAGCATCTGGCCAAGTTGGCGCACGTCACGCGCTTGCAAATGATGGGAGAGCTGATGTCCGAAGTGTCGCATGAGATCAACCAACCGCTGTACGCGATCTCCAACTTCGCCGAGGCCTCGCTCAACCGGCTGCGATCGCCGATCGAGGGCGCCGGCCCGGAGATTCTATCCTGGCTCGAGCAGATCGCGGTGCAAGCCAACCGAGCGGGCGAGATCATCCGCCGGATCGGCCGCTTCGTCCGCAAATCGCCGGCCAAGCTGGCGCCGGCCGACGTCAATCGCATCGTGCGCGACGTGGTCGGGCTGTTGAGCGTCGACGTGCGATTGGACACCGTCGAACTCGAGCTGCAATTGGCCGAATCGTTGCCGCCGGTCAAGGTCGACCGCATTCAGATCGAGCAGGTCCTCGTCAATCTGCTGCGCAACGCGCTCGAGGCGATGGCCGACAACCCGGCCGCTCGGCGACACCTTAGCGTCCACACCGAATCGCTCCCCAGCGGCGCCGTGCGCATCGCCGTGCGCGACAACGGCCGCGGTCTGGAGAGCGGCGAACTCGATCGTCTATTCGAACCATTCTTCACGACGAAGACCGACGGCATGGGGATGGGCCTATCCATCAGTCATTCGATCGTCGAGGCGCACGGCGGCCGCCTGGAAGCGGTCCCTAATCCCGAGCGCGGAATGACGTTCCAGTTCACGCTCCCGGTTGCAAGCAACGAGGCGCCCGATGACATCTGAACCGACCGTGTTCGTGGTCGACGACGATCCGGCCGCTCGCGGCTCGGTCGCGGCGCTCGTCGCCTCGCACGGGCTGGCGGTCGAGTCGTTCGCCTCGGCGGAAGAGTTTCTGGCCGCCTATGATCCCGCGCGGCGGGGCTGCCTGATCGCCGACGTGCGGATGGCCGGCATGAGCGGACTCGACCTGCAGCAGCACCTGGCCGCGAAAAGTTCGGCCCTGCCGGTGATTATCATCACCGGTTTCGCCGACATCCCGATGGCCGTGCGGGCCATGCAGACCGGGGCGGTCACGTTTCTGGAAAAGCCCTGCGCCGACAAGGAACTTTGGCAGAGCATCCAGGTCGCGCTCGATTGGGAAGAACAGGCGCAATTGGATCGACAAGATCGGGCCGAAATCATTGCCCGCCGCGAGAGCCTCGCCCCCGGCGAAGTCGAAGTCCTCGATCGTTTGCTCGCGGGCAAGGCGAATAAGTTGATCGCCGTCGAACTCGGTCTGGGCCTGCGCACCGTCGAGCTGCGGCGCGCGACGCTAATGAAGAAAATGCACGCCGATTCGCTGGCCGAATTGGTACGGCTGGTGCTGGTGGCCGATGGGAAATGAACAATCGGCGAAGTTTGCGGCAATCCGCATGGAATTCCGCCCCGCCGCGGCCGAAACTAATAAAGAACGGCTCTCCCCCGCGGGGACTGGGGCAGGAGTCCCGGATGCTGAGGAGAGCCGTCTTTTGACTTCTTGCCGTAGTGCCGCAAACGACTGGCTTGCAATTCTATATCGGCAAGTTGGCGGCTTCACTATAGGGCGGCGCTAGCGCGTCGAACGCAATTCCTTGCCACGACTGGCTCTGCGGCTATAGAATGCGGTCTCCGCAAGCATGGATTGCGTACCGGCGCCAAGGCAAATCGTTGCTTGCCAAGTCGCGATTGTCACGTGTCAATTCTCGGCGGCCAACGGAAGAGATTGGCGGCTCAAAACACGATGCACGACCCACCCGCCACCGAAACGGACGTTGATTTGCACTCGTCCGTGCGGCTGGCGCTCGTTTCAGGGATCGGCCCGCGACAGTGGCAAGTGCTCATCGAACGCTTCGGCACTCCGCAGGCCGTCTTGGCCGCCCCGGCCAGCCATTTGCGCGACGTGCCCGGCATCGGGCCAAAGCTGAGCCAAAAGATCGCCGCTGCGAACGACGAAATCGACGCCGAGGCGGAAATCGCGCTCTGCCGCGAATGCCGTATCGAGATCCTCACTCGCAATCACTCCGCCTATCCGCGCTCGCTCGCGGAGATCGCCGATCCGCCGGCGCTGTTGTTCATGCAAGGCGCTCTCGAACCGGCCGACGGACTGGCGATTGCCATCGTCGGCGCGCGCCATGCGACTCATTACGGCCTGACTCAAGCGGAGCGGCTCGCCGGGAGCCTCGCCCGGGCCGGACTCACGGTGATAAGCGGATTGGCCCGCGGCATCGACGCGGCCGCGCATCGCGGGGCGCTCGCCGCCGGCGGGAGAACGCTGGCGGTGCTGGGGAGCGGAGTGCTGAACATCTACCCGCCGGAAAACCGCGAGCTGGCCTTCGACGTTCGCCAGCGCGGCGCGCTATTGAGCGAGGCTCCGCCACGCGGCGAGCCGCTGAGCGGCGCCTTCCCCCAGCGGAATCGGATCATCAGCGGGATGTCGATGGGGGTTGTGGTGGTCGAGGCCTCGTCGCGCTCCGGCGCGCTGATTACCGCCCGCCACGCGAGCGAGCAGGGCCGCGACGTGTTCGCCGTGCCCGGGCGCGTCGACAGCCGCATGTCGCAAGGCTGCCATCGCCTGATTCGCGACGGCGCGAAGCTCGTGGAAACCGCCGACGACATCCTCGAAGAACTCGGCCCGCTAGTCGCGGCCACCTCATCTCGCGATGGCCACGTAGTCCATCATCCGGCCGAACTCCTGCTCAACGAACCGGAGCAGCGGATCCTCGCCGCCGTCGATACCGCCCCGACTTCGATCGATCAGATTATCTCCACTAGCCGGCTCCCCGCCGCTCAAGTGCTCTCGACGATCAGCGTCCTCGAAATGCGCCGCCTGTTGCGGCGAGTCAGCGGCAATCTGGTCGTGCGGCCGTGAGAACGGGGCGTCCACGCGGTTTGAACAGGGCTGTTATGCCGACGATCGAGAGCAAAACGGTCGCACTTCTCGTCACAATCGCGTTCAGCGGGATCGGCGTTCTGGGGGATTACTTTCTCAAATTGGCCAGCGCAAACGAGCGGCCGGTAAAGACGCCGTGGTTTTTCATCGGCTTCGCGCTGTATGCGTCGACTGCCTTCGGCTGGGTGTTGGTGATGAAGCACCTGAAGCTGGCAACCATCGGAATCGTCTACTCAGTCTCGATGGTCTTGATGCTGACAGCGGTCGGCGTCGTGTTTTTCCGAGAATCGCTCGATTACTCCGAGATAGTTGGCCTCGTTCTGGCCGTTGCCTCGCTCATCCTGCTGATGCGTTTCGCCTGAATCTTGAACTACTTCTTCGATGCGTTTGGCGAAATCGCATGGCCGCATGAATGGCGCTCTTGGATAGTCAATTAAGAGTTTGCTTCCGCGAGCCGCAGTAGGTAGCATGGCGTAGCCGTCGCCTTCAATCCAACTGAGCCATCCATGAACGTGCGTCTCGTCGTCGCCCCTCTCTGTCTGATCTCCGCGGCTGCTTTTGCCGCTGACTTGCCCGCGATCCCCGCCAAGTCGATCGCCGAGAAGAAGGAACTCCTGTTCTCCGACGATTTCGAGGGCGCCGAGCCCGCGAAGGTTTGGCACCAGGTCGTCCCGACTTTCGTCGTCGAAAACGGCGCGCTCAAGGGGACGCAGACCCGCGACAAGAACGTTCCCGCCGCTGACGGCAAGCCCGCCATCCAGGCCCACGCCGCCGTGCACGGTCTCGAAATCTCCACCAAGGACAGCGTCGTCGAGGTCCGGATTCGCTTCGAAGGCGCCTCGATGATCGACGTCGAGTTTGACGACCGCAAATACACCGGCTCCCACTACGGCCACATCTGCCGCGCCCAGGTGCGCCTCAACGGAGTGACCGTCATCGACGAACGCGACGGCGGCATGCGAAACGATATCTATGAGATGAAGAACGATCCCGCGAAGAAGGCCGAAGTCGCGAAGCTCCTCGTCGGCCGCAGCAAAACCTACCCCGCCCAGCTCGAGCCCGGCAAGTGGTACACCCTCGTCGTCGAGACAGTGGGCGACGAAATGCGAGTAACCCTCGACGGCAAGCCGTCCGGTTACCTCAAGTCCTCCGGCATCGCCCACCCGACCAAGTCCAAGATCGAACTCGGCGTCGGCGGCAAAGACGGCTTCTTCGACGATATCAAGGTCTGGAACGCCGTAGCGGCTCAGCCGTAACTCGCGATTACGTCTTGGAAACTAAGCGCGGCGTCGGGCGGTCCGGATGGCACCGAGTCGCAAAACAAGTATCAACGAAACAGCAGTTGGGAGAAAAGGTACAGGTCGTTCTTCCAGACCGGAAAGGTATGTGCGCCGGAATCGACATGCCAGATGTGCGGCACGCCGTTTTCTTTGAGATATTTGTGAACACCTTGGCTGATGCCGATGAGTCCGTCCTGATCGCCGCACGAGATCCAGAGCAGTTTGAGCTTCTTCGCGGCATCTGCGTCGGGCACAAGGTCCGCGGGCGGCCTGGTATTCGGCGCCGAGGAAAAACCGCCGACCCAGACAAATGTGTCGAGGTTGCCCAGGCCGAAGTTCAATGACTGGCCGCCCCCCATCGACAGGCCGGCGAGCGCGCGATTCTCGCGGCCGGGTTTCGTAGGATAATGCGAGTCGATGAAGGGGATGAGGTCCTTGAGTAAATCTTGCTCGAATGTCGCGAAGGCCGGCGCCTGGCGGAAGACGTCGCCTTCGGCCCGGTCGTTCGGCTGGGCGCGGCCGTTCGGCATGACCACGATCATCGGCACGAGCTTCTGGTCGGCGTAGAGGTTGTCGAGAATGACGTCAGGTGCCCCCTTCTTGTGCCATTCCGTTTCATCGCCGCCGATGCCGTGCAATAAATAAAGTACCGGATAGCTGGTCGTGGTCGCGTATCCGGGTGGGGTGTAGACCAGCATCTTTCGCTTGTTGCCGACCGTCTTGGAATCGTACTCGACAGTTTCGACCTTGCCGTGGCCGATATTCTCGCGCGACTTGTCGAAACCGACCGGCGCCGCCGGGAATGCCGCCTTGTCATCGGGCCCGATGACGATCGGTCCGCCGCCGCGCCGGCCCCGGCCTTCACCGGGAGCGGGAGATTTGGCTGCCACCGGCGCATCTTTGCCGCGCTTCGCCACGATTTCCTCCGTGGCGAAGTCGCCGACCTTGCGCGTGAGTTTGATCTCGTCGCCGACAATTTTGCCCGTATAGTCGATCCGGATTTCATTTTCCTGGAACTTGAACGTCTCGAAGAACGTGAGCGTGTCTCCCGCCAATTTCACGTCCTTCAACTCGACGTCACGTTTCTGGCCGGCGACCTCGGCCACAGCCTTGCCGGCAACCTTGTCGCCGTCCTGCTTGAGCGTGAAGGTGTATTTTTGGGGACCGATTTGCGTGTCGAACTCGGACTTCCAATCGCCGGTCAAATCGGCAGCCTGGGCGACGTTGATGAGAACGCACGTTGCCAATAATTGCGAGATCGTCTTTACGAGGGCATTCATGATTGGACTCCGATTGGGATTTCCGTTAGCCGCAGTTTCTCATTTGCCATCTGCCAGTGCCTGCTCGGCTACGCCGCCGAGCCGATGAGTTCGCGTATTATGAAGGGTCTTGAATCGAATTGAAATCCTTGGCCAAAAAAGCGTGGGCAAAAAAACGCCAAAGTCCCTGCATGCTGGAGTTTGCCGGCGGCTCTTGCTACGATGCTGTCTTGGCAGTCTCCCCAACCAAGAAAACGCTTGCGGCTTAGCCGCGAAATGGAGCGAGCATGTTTTCGGCATTCAAGCGGATCGGTTTAGCGGCATTCCTGGTGGTATTCAGCTCGGCGGCCCGCGCGGCCGACACGTTCACGGTCGATCCCGTGCATTCCTCCATCTCGTTCATGATCTCGCACGAGGGGATCAGCTACATTCACGGACGATTCAATCAATTCTCGGGCAAATTCACGATCGATCGCGTCGACCCAGCCAAGTCGTCGTTTGCGCTGTCGATCAAAGTGGAGAGCGTGGACACGAACAACCAGAAACGGGACGAGCATTTGCGTGCTCCCGATTATTTCAACGCCAAGCAATTCCCGGACATGACCTTTCAAAGCACGCGGGTCAAGCCGATCGACGCCGGCTATGAAGTGACCGGCGACCTCACGCTTCACGGCGTTACGAAGGAAGTGACGTTGGACCTCAAGGGAGGCGACAAGCTCGTGGAATTTCCCAAGGGAACTCACCGGATCGGAGTTACGACGACAACGACCATCAAGCGCAGCGACTTCGACGTCAAGGCCGGATTGCCATCCGTCGGCGACGAAGTTCATATCACCATGGGCATCGAAGCCGCCAAGGATTGAAGTCGAGCGAGCCTCCCATGAGCTGCAAAAGGAAGCGTTGTCGCGGGACCGCCGTTTTACTCATATCAGTCGTGCTGGGATTAGCGGCGTCGCCGGTCCGCGCGGATGGGAAGGGGAAATGGATTCCCGTCTCCGACGAGGTGATCGCGCAACTCGAAAAACAGGGTAAGAAAATCGGCTGGCCCGGTTTGACCGGCGGAGTTGGCGTGGATCGCGCGAACGGCGATGTCTATATGATGGTCTGCGACAATGGGCTTTGGAAGAGTGCCGATCGCGGGAAGAGTTTCGAGCGCATCGATGGCGGCGCGATCGGCGGGCGATGTGAAACCGGATTCGCTTTGGACATCGACCCGGCCGGCAATCGCGTTGCCTGTTTTCCGGTTTATGGCCCCGCCGCGTCGAGCCTCGATGCCGGCAAGACCTGGCAGAAGAGCACCGCCAACCACGTCGATTGCATCGCCGTCGCTTGGCCCGATTTGGCCATGCTCTCGATTCGGCACGAAAGCGGTGGCGATTTGATCTTTGCTCCCGACGGCGGCAAAACCTGGAAGAGCCTCGGCAAAGGATTCAACGGCGTCGGCCTGTTCGACGTCAAGACGTTCGTGGCCTTCAAGGACAAGGGCATCTTGCGCAGCGTCGACGGCGGAGCAAATTGGGCGAGCGTTTCCGATCTCAAGCCAACCGGCAAGTCGATGCGAGTTCTCGACGGCGTCGGCTACTGGATCGGCGAACGGGGAGTTCTCACCAGCCCCGACAAGGGAGCGACATGGGCACTTTTGAGCAGTCCCGTCTCTTGCACCATCGGACCCTATTTCGGCAAGGATGCGAATCACCTTGTTGTCTTCGGCAAACAGGGAGCGATGGAAACGGCCGACGCCGGCAAGACGTGGAAATCGGCCGCCCCGCTGCCGCCCGGCATCGACGGAGGCTATATGTCTCAGTTCGGCTGGGACCCGATCCACGACGTTTTCTACGCCGGCAAGATGGGTCAGCCGACATTCAAGTACGAGCGCTGAACAGCCGAAGCCGCTGCCGTCGCTCGACTCTTGTAAATCAAATCTCCCGTAATTAGAGTTGGCTTAATGACTCTCTTTCTTGGAGGAGGCAGATGTTCCGTTTCCGCTTGGTCTTGACCACGGCCTTCTTGATTGCCATAGCCGCCCCATGCGCAGTGGCGGTTGATGCTGCAGCGAGCGACAAGGAAGAATTGGACGCGATCCGGGCCGCCGCCAAGGCATACGTGAAGGCCCTTGAGCAGGGTAATCCGGACTCACTGACCTCCGCCTGGACGTCCGACGGCGATTATGTTGACGCCGCGGGCCGCTCGTTCAAAGCCCGCGACCTGATCGCCACTGAATTCCATAAGGGGACCGGCGGACATCGGCGCGATCTGCAAGCGACGATCGATCGCGTTCGTTTGATAACTCCCGAGGTGGCCGTCGAGGATGGTCATATCCAGCGCGCCGCCGCGCCCGGAGAGCCACCGTTGCGCAGCCGGTACACAGCCGTTTGGGTGAAGCGCGATTCTCGCTGGCTGCTGGATAGCCTGCGCGAAGCGGCGTTGTCGCAACCGACCGTCAATCCACGACTGGCAGAGTTGAAGTGGCTGCTCGGCGATTTTGCCGGCAGTTCGCTCGACGGAATGCAGATGATCGTGTCCGGCTCGATGAGCAGCGACGGAAACTTTTTGCTCCGCGAGTTCTTCGTGACCTTGCCCGACGGCGCCCGACGCCGGGCCAGCCAAAGGATCGGATGGGATCCGCTGGCCGGCGGCTTCAAGTCGTGGACCTTTCACTCCGACGGCGGCTACGGTGAAGGCGTTTGGAAGCGGCAAGGCGATGTTTGGCTCGTCAACAATAACGGCGTGTCGCCCGAGGGCAAACGCTCCTCCAAGACGACGATCTATTCGAAGATCAACGATGAGAGCATGATCGTCGCGTCGGTCGGCGCGATGGTCGAAGACCAGGCGGAGCCGGATGTGAAGCTGAAACTGGTCCGTCAATCGCCGAAAGAGTGACCGTCCGGATCGGCGCATCGCAATTCGGAGCAAATCAATCGGCTTGAGGAGTTTTCCATGTCCCCGCGGCGCGCGACCTCGACGCTGTCTCTGTCCCTGCTAGTCATTGCAGGATTGGCTCACTTGGGTGTTGCTCCTTTCTACATCACGGCCGCTCGCTCGGCGGAGTCCGATGGCGATCCCGAGGCCAGGAGCCAAATTCTCGACAGCCCGGCGTGGCGCCAGGCGATGGAGGGTTTCAACGAATGGCTCTCCGCTCAAGCGATCTACGACAAGAGCCAGGTTCCCCAAGTGCGAGCCCGAGTGAAGGACAAGATCAGCAAGATGTCCGTCAGTCAATTGCAAAGCTACTTGCAGGATATGCAGCAAAAGCTGGCGATCATCAATAGCAAGGCGGCCTTCGACGCCCAGGCCATCGTCCTGGACGATTTGAACGTGGCCAGCAACGCCTATGCGGCCAAGCTCCGCAAGGAGTTGCCCGACCTCTCCACGATGACTGCCGGCCAGGTGCAACAGACTTTGATCGACCTTCAACAGCAACAGGCCCAAACGCGGGCCAATGAGGCCGCGTTTCAAACTGGCCGCGAGCAGGAACTTGCCGCGGTCAAAGCCTGGAATAAACAGACCGCCGACGCCAACGCCGCGGCGGAAGCGGCCATGTCGTCGGGCGCCGGCAATTATTCCGGCGGGCTTTACGCGCCGCGGCCCTACCAACCGCCCGTATACAATCCCGCCCCGATCATCGTCGGCTGGCCTTGGCCTTGGTAGACAGCGGCCTTGGTAGACAGCGCCGACTCGCTCCGCGGTCGGTTATAATCACGGCGTGGCCGAGAATCCCGCGCCTATCCGCCGTTTCCAGTTCAGCCTCTGGACGCTATTCGTGATCGTCACGGTCACGGGCGTTATTGCCGGGGCGATTCGGTGGCTCGTCATTCTGACGGGCGGCAGAGTTGCCGTTTCCGTTCTCGTGGCGTTGTCGCTCGCGGCGATTTGGGTGCGGGTCTCGTTTTGGGGGCGCCGCTTCTGGCGGAAATGGGAGAGGCGGCGCGAGGAAAGAGTGCAACACTGCGAAACAGAGGCCACGCGCAAGCTGTTGGAGTTGCCCGAGGTTAAGGAGGCGATTCTCGCCGTCAAGAGTGCGAACCCGCAGAATCCCGGCCACACCCCGGCAACGCGCCCATAGAATCCGGCTGCTTTCGCTGGCTCACTCGCCGTTGTCGCGATCGGCGGTTCCACCACGTTTAATTCGCGGCGGGGCGGTTGGTTCCGCTAGTGCGCGACCCCACCCAGTCGACCAACAGAAAGGTGCAGACGAAAAACGGGAAGATGCCATATAGCGTGTCGCTCACGGAATGCGAATGCCGGTCCACGGCGACAAACACAGTGGCGCAAAAAAGTGCGGCCAAGACGCAGACAATTGCGCCGGGGACCGAAACCGGAACGTAAAACCATCCAATGCGTGAGAACCATCGATCACTCATGGGAACCTCTGGAAAAATGCGGTGAGGGAGTATCCGACCGAGCGGCAGCGCGGAAATCATCCCACCGATTCTAGCATCCCTGACCAGACCGACGGGAGAACTCTGGCGGAGTTCCAAATCTGACTTGACGGGTGCCATGGCCACTGCCCTGAGTGGCCATGCGCCGACACGGTCCATGCCCACGCCGAGCCGTGGGCATGGCACCCAGCGCTCGCCACCAATGTGACCGGCACATCCTATACCATCACCGCCGGGCACGCGACGAACTGGCCGCCGCTCAGGCCGCCGGCGCCGATCGGTTGGGCCGGATTCTCTTTCGCCGGGATCGCCCGCCGGTGGCCGAAGAAGCCGCGGCGGCGGATCACTTCGGCAACTTCGGGGGGCACGTGGTCGCACCACACGGGATCGCCCGCCTTGATTTGCTGGATCACGTCGCGCGAGAAGATCGACAGATACTCGGGGTTGTAGTTGTCCAATTGCTCGATGCAGCCCGTCTCGACCAGGTGCTCGTACAGCTTCCGCAATTGCGGGGCCACCGACAGGTTCTCGACCGTGGTGAGCGCGCCCGTCTGCCGGTCCAACAGCGGGTAGATGTACAGCTTCAAATCGTTTTTGAACAGCCGGCCGAACGATTCCAGGATGCCGCCATCGAGCTGTGCGTAGTATTTCTCGTCGAACAATTCGCACAGGCTGGCGGCCCCCATCGTGATGCCGATTTTCTTCTTCGTGTACCGGGCCAGGTAGGCGGCCAATCGGTAGTACTCGAAGTAATCGGAGATCAGCACCGTCTTGCCGCAGGCGGCCAGCACGTCGGCCCGAGCCAGAAAGTCGCGCAGATCGATCTCGCCGTTGGCCTGTCCGCCGGCGGCCTGCAGGTTGTGCATCGTGATTTCCATCAACTGCACGACCGGCTCGTCCGCAACCTCGGGCTCGCGCACAAACTTTTCGTGCGCCGCGCGGAGCATGTCGACGTTCACGTGCGTCACGGGCCGAAAACTTCCGCGCTCGACCAGGATCGGTTTCTTATACAGCACCTCGGAGGGTTGCAGCACTTCGCCGCCGGCCGAGAATATGGCCGCGTTGCTCAGCCCCAATTGCACGAGTCGCAGGCTCATCACTCGGTTATCGACCTGCCGAAAGGCGATGCCCGAGAACTCGATCATGTCGATTTCGATGCGTCGCGTGTTGAGGTTATCGAGGAGCGACTCGACGAGCCGGTCGGGCTCGTGGTTGAGATTGAAGGCCCCGTAGAGCAAGTTGACTCCGACAATGCCCAGAGCCTCCTGCTGCAGGGCGTTTTCCACGTCGAGCATCCGCACGTGGAGAATGATCTGGCTGTCTTGGTCGCGGGGATGGGCCTGGAATCGCACTCCCATCCAGCCGTGACATTCGTTCGTCCCCTTGAAGTTGCGGGCCGAAACCGTGTCGGCAAACACGAAGAAGGCGGTCGTATCCCCGCGGCTCTCGCGCAACCGGCTGAGGTTCAGCTCCTGCTCATGGTCGAGCATCGATTCGAGTCGTTGCCGGCAGACGTACCGGTCGCACGGGCCGTAGATGGCGTCGCTCACGGTCATGTCGTAAGCCGACATGCTCTTGGCGATCGTGCCCGCGGCGCCTCCGACGCGGAAGAACCACCGCACCACTTCCTGCCCCGCGCCGATCTCGGCGAACGTGCCATAGCGGCGCTGGTCGAGATTGACTTCCAGGGCTTTGCGATCGGTTGTCGGATGCTCATTCGACATAACAGGCCATACTCCAGGGGGGATGCGCGCGGAAGGGACCGTCTGTGGCTGGTATCGACCGCGTAAACGAGGAAAACCAGCCGAACCTTGCGGATGAGGTAGAGGTTGACGATTCCGGTTTGTTAAAGACGTTAGAAATGTCGCCACCTGATCTTGCGCAATGGATACAACCAGATGGTGGCTTCGATCTTGCCAGTGGTTATAATCGCTGGCATGGACGGCGACCGGCCAGCGGCTCTCCGCTGCTCCGTTCCGATCCCGACCGCCGGCGCTGGAGATTACCACGATGGACTTCGCGTTTTTTGCGAGACAGCCAATATGTGCGCCGTTTTTACGAATACGTAGCAACAGGCAACAGTCATCCTCGGGCAATGAAGGTGAACCATGAATTCTTTCGCGATCTTGGCCGACGCGGCCGATTCGCCCAGATGGCTTGAGTTGGTCACGCGGCCGGAGGTGATGGTGTTCGCCGTTCCGATCGTGGCGATCGTTTGCGGTATCGGCTACAAGACCGTAGTCGCGATTATTCGCCATCGCGAACGGATGGCTAAAATCGAACACGGCATCGATCCCGACGCGAGAGACGTCCTGAAGTAGTGCTGACAACTCTGGTAATCACGATGAATTGCCCAGTGGTAATTGGATGTGCATTGTCACTTTCGGTCTTCATGCTTGGATGCGGCAAGGCGGAGGATACCAGGTTGGCAAGACATGACGAAACACCGAACAGTGCCCAGGAACTTCCCGCCGATCTGGCTCGCAAGATCGAAGAGTTAAAGACGTCCCCATACTACAAGCGTGTGAAGTCGCTTGAACAATCTGTTGTTGGACGAGCGGTCGTGACGACTGAGGCGGGAACGTCCGGGTTTATTCTGGAACTGGACAACGGAACGTGGGTGATGGCATACCTGGAAAAGGCGAATTTGTCTGGAAGATGGGAGACCGCCAACGCGATCGGCCGGACAAAGAACTGCTTAACTCTCCACTTTTTGGCGACGCATCCGCCCCGCTCAAAGAAAATGTTCCCTACGCTGACCACACATGCAACTTTTCAGTCGAGGTTGCCAATGCTCGGGGAAGAAAAATCACCGGACTGTCGTACGGCGATCGGTGTTTCAATTTCTGTTTCCCTGAAGGACGCGAACTAGACGTAAATCTGCGACAAGACCCGAGCGGAAAACTCGCGTACCGGGTTTTTTGGGAGCAGTGGTAAGGGGTAGTTCACAATCGGCCGGATCAGTCTCGCGGGCTCGACACTGCATCGTGCTCGCCGCGCGGGAATTCTCGAGATTCGATACTGCTTCTGGATGCGAACCCGCGCACGAGTACGGCGGCCAATACTAGCGCGCCGCCGACGAGGCTCCACGGCCCGGGAAGTTCGCCGCGCGCCAGGGCGACCCAAATCGGATTCAAGATCGGCTCCAGCATCGGGATGAGGATCGCCTCGAGCGCGGTTACTCGCCGGATGGCAAGGCTATACAGGATATAGGGAATTCCAAGTTGCACGACGCCGAGCACGACGAGCGCACCGGCCTCGGGCGTGGAGAGCGGATGGCCGATGGCGAAAGGGAGTCCGATCGCGGCGGTCACGAGATTACCGAGCAGCAATGCGCTGGCCGGTGAGCCGTCGCGCTCCTTGCGCAGCAAAATGACCATCATGCCGAAGCTGATTCCGCTGCCAAGCGCGGCGAGGATGCCCGAGAGCCCTCGCGGACTGAATTGATCGCGGAAGAACAGCGCGATCCCCGCCATTGCGACGACGACGCAGACCCAGTCAATTCGCCTTGTGCGCTCGCCGAGCCACCAAGGCCCGAGCAGGGCGACATAAATCGGGGCCGTGTATTGAAGGAAAATCGCGTTGGCTGCCGTGGTGCGGTCATTGGCGATCACGAAGAGCGAAACGGTGGCGGCATAGGCCAGCGCCGCGCCGACCTGCGTCGGCCGCCATGTAAACTCCGGCTTGCGCAGCCAGCACCAGAGCACCACGCAAGCAATTCCGCTCCGCGCCCCGGCCTTGGCCATCGAAGGCCATTCGACGCTCTTGATCAGCACCCCGCCGAGACTCCACAGAATGGCCGTCGCCAGCAACAGGAGAATGGCAGCGCGATGAGTCATCGATGCTCAAGAGGAGTGCCGTTCCGAATTGCTCACGGCCGCATTGTAGCAACCAGGTAAAGAACGCCGCCGGAATCGGCCGTTTTCTATTGAAGTTTAATTGCTGGTGGTAGTAAAAGACGTAACCACCATCGGCTGTTCGCCCGTGCGATCGCTCGAGTTGCGGCCGCGCTCAAGATATTTGCATAATCGCGGGTAAGCCCGTCGTGATATCTATGAAGAACGGCCCGACGCGGCAAGGATGAGTCGTCGAAATGCCCACATCAGATTGGCTTGGCGCGATGTACCAGCGGTTTCGTCGGGAATTGTTCGTCACTGCCTGGACGATTCTGCGTCGCGCGGATTTGGCGGAGGATGCGGTTCACTCGGCATTTGCGAGATTGGTGAAACTTGAGTCGCCGCCGATCGATCCAAAACCCTACGTTTTCCGCTCCGTCCGCAACGCGGCAATTGATCTGGCCAAGTCGCGGTCGCGTCGACGCGAGGAGCCGCTGTTGCCCGCTTGGGATCAGACGGAGTTGGAATTGGCATCGCCCGATTACGACATGTCGCGATCGCTTGCCGATGTGCTGGAGCGACTCGACGACCCTAGCCGTGAAGTGATCGAGTTGCACTTGCAGGCCGCGCTCACGTTTCAAGAGATCGCGCAGATGCTGAGTGAACCGCTCCCCACCGTTGCCTCGCGGTATCGCCGCGCCTTGGACAAACTGCGTGCAGAAATGAAGGTTCGCCATGAATGAAATCGAACGAATGATTTCGGGCCTCCCCCGGCCCGAGCCAAGCGACAACCTCGACGACCTCGTCCGTGTGCTACTCGCTCACCAGCAGGTTCGCTCGCGAGTCTCCCGCCGGACGATCGCAATCGCGTGGTGCGGAACGGCCGCCTCCGTGGGCATACTCGGCTTCTTTCTGGGGCGACACACCGCGGTCGCGCAGTCCACTCCGGCACTGGTGACGTCGACGGCGCAGTCGAACGATCGACGCGTTGAGAGTCCCTCAGAGCCAGTCACGTCAGTGAGAATTCCGCTCCGGGCAGACCAACTCGCCGGCCTTTTTATGGCATCCCCCGTTCACGAAGGGATGTTGGGCAGAGGTCCCGTTACGATTCATGTTTCCACTTCCGCCAGATAGAAGGAGTCTGTCATGTTGCGAGCTGGTTTAATTCTTGGAATTGCAGTTTGGCTCGCTGGCCACGTCTCAGCGCAAGACACGAAGCCTGCCGCGACCGAAATTTCGCTGCTGCGAGTGGCGCCCACCGCGCCGCGGGCCTCGAACTCCGAATTGCGAGCGATGGAGGGCTCCTACACCGTTGAATTGAAGGTTGTGGAAGGAAAGGGGTTATTCGGAGCCGTTTTGGATAACACCTCTCCGAATGCCGATTTCCCGCGGGGGTTCGAGCGTAGATCGCTCGATAGGGCGAATGCCGAAGAAACCTCGCCAGTTACGTCCCGGCCTCAGGCGCTCTACGTCGGCTTGAGCGATGCCGCGAAACCAACTTCCATAGGTCTCAGTCCAACAAAGGTGCAGCGCAATCCAACCGATGTTTGGGACCAGCCCCAGGACGACCCTCGCCTGAGGACAATGGAGGCCCCTACGATGACAATGCGCGCCAAACAGTCAGGCTTCATGGGAGTGGAGAACCCGCAATCATTCGCCTATTTGGAACCTTTGGGCCACGATGATTTCCATCTCAAGCGAACTGACGTAAAAAAGTTGGGAATGAAGTTCACGATTGAACCGCGGCCCGTGGAGAACGACTTAGAATCCGTCGAAGTGTCGTTAGAAATCGAGACGACGACTCTCGACGGGCGCGAAGCGGTGGAAGGCTTGGACCTGGATGCTGGCAAGCCGATTATTGCAACGCGGTCCCTCAAGACTACCGCCAAATTGAAACTAGGCGTAACACGGGTCGTGGCGATTCCCTCGGGCCCCGCGACGCAAGCCGCATTGCTGCTGCGAGTCAAACGGTTTGAATTGCCGAAGAAGGACTAGGCCGCTTTTGGGGAGATAAGGCGGCAGGGAGCGTGCAGACGAGGAAGGAGAGTAGGAGAGGGACAGGCTAGCCTGTCCCTCTCCTACTCTCCTTCAATCAAGCTGCGGTTTTGTTGGTTGCGGCAAGATGCTCACCAAGCTCGTTTCCGGCGAATTGTCTCGCTTCCTCCTGCCTTCCTGGTCTCCTCATAAAACCCTCTTCACACCTGCTCATCCGCCAACGCCAACCGTTCGGCTATCGGCGGGTGGCTGTGGAACAGGAATACGGCGATTGGGTTGGGGTTCGGGTCGTCTTTATTCAACTTGGCCAACTTTTTGAAGGCGGAGATGTAGGCCGCGCGCAGGCCGGTGCGCGAAAGCGCGTAACGATCGCATTGCCGCTCAAAGCGGCGGCTGATCGCGTTTTGCAGCGGCTCGAGGAGCAGCGAGAAAAACGTCAGCCACAGCATCAAGAGCGGCAGGCTTGCGGCGGGCAACTGGCGATACGCAATTCCGCCGGGGCCGATGCCCGCCCACGCCGATAAGAGGCGATCGCAGGTCCAGAAGCCGATGGCGCTCAGCAGCACTCCGACTGCGATCAGTTTCCAGATGTGTCGATGCACGTGATGGCCGATCTCGTGGGCGAACACGACCTCGATTTCGTCGGGTGTGAAGCCGTCGAGGAGCGTGTCGCCCATGATCACCCGCCGCGTGCGGCCCAGGCCGGCTAGCATCGCGTTGGCCTTAGCCGTCTCGCTGCTCAAGTCCATCCGGTATACGCCTTCGATCGACAGGCCGGTACCGTCGGCCAGTCGAATCATCCGCCGCGCGAGTTCCGCGGCCTTGGCGTCTTGCTCCGGACTGGCAGCCGAACCGTTTTGCGGCGCGGTCCCAATCCGCTCGATCTTGTAGAACAGCGGCAGAATCAGCACCGGTACGAGTTGCCCGAGCAAGACGCTCACGGCGAAAAACGCCCCGGCCGCAATCCACCACCAGTTCGGCCCGGTCCACCAGATGAGCGCGTAAAGCCCTTCGAACATCGCCAGCCCAAAGACGAGCACGAGCAAGTTGCGCTTCGCGTAGTGCCAAAGCCAGCGCCCGAGCGTCTGCCGGCTCAAGCCGAAGCGATGCTCGAGCACGAAGCCCGAGTAGAGCGAGAGCGGGAATGACAATGCAAGATGCAGCCCCGTCACCACGACGAACATCGCCGCCAGCCGCAGCCCAGCCCGCGCGATCAACTGCGCGAGCCAGCCATCCAGCGCTCGCGCGAATGCGAACGCCATCACCGCCAGATAGGCCAAGTCGATTGCTTTATCCGCCAATTCGCAGATCAACTCCAGCCGGCCATAGTGCCGCGCCTCGGCCAATTGCTCGAGCGTCATCTCGGCGCCAGAGTCCGCGCGGGCGTCGTCGATCAGTTCGTGTTTTGATTCCGATTGCATCGCGTCACGGAAAGCTTTGCGGGCATAATTGAATCTCCCGCTCGGCACGATGACCGATGGCCAATTGCAAGTCAATATATGACTTCGGAACGGCGCGTGATTTGCACGCTTCCGTTCATGTGATGCTAGATCCATGGAAAATCCACAGCGCCGCGAGCGGCGCAGGAGAACCAATATGAGCAACGAACTAAAAGGCAAGAAAGTTGCCATTCTGGTGGCCAAGGGTTTTGAAGAAGTGGAACTCACCGAGCCAAAACGGGCCTTGGAAGAAGCCGGCGCGGAAACGAAGATCGTCTCGCCCGAGCGGGGAGTCGTTCGCGGCTGGAACTTCACCGATTGGAGCGAATCGATTCCAGTCGATATACCGCTCGACGACGCCGACGCCGGAGATTTCGACGCCCTAGTGCTCCCCGGCGGCGTGATGAATCCCGACCAACTTCGCCAGATCGAAAAGGCAGTCGAATTGGTCAAGGAATTCTTCGTCGAAGGGAAACCGGTCGGGGCGATCTGCCACGCGCCTTGGACGTTGATCGAGGCCGGTGTGGTCGCAGGCCGCACGATGACTTCGTATCCGAGCCTGCGGACCGACCTGCGCAACGCGGGGGCGAATTGGGTGGACAAGGAAGTCGTCGTCGACAACGGCCTCGTCACGAGCCGCGACCCGAACGACCTCAAGGCCTTCTGCGCGATGCTGATCGATGAAATCCGCGAAGTCGCCCGCACGCGCTAATTGATTATTGCCCAGTCAATTCTCGCGCGCTGCTTAATCCGCGCGCAATTCCCCCTTCCCCGTGCTTGCAGCGCCGCGGAAAAAATGCCGCGGAAAATTCTGCGCAAGCCCGTTGCAAGCCAAGGATTATGCCTTATGATGGTCGGTTCCCGCGGTCGCTTCGCGGCAACGACTGGGCGAATGAACGCACGTGCCGTGCCAACACGTGCAGCTTGAGCACGGCCCGATTCGGTTCCGAATCGTCGAGTCTGTGGCGGATGTATTCAAGACCTTCGGAAATCTCTTGTGGAAAGGGGACTTGCTGTGAAGCCTAAAGAAGTGTTGGCGCTGTGCCGCGAAAAGGATGTCAAGGCGGTTGACTTGCGGTTCATGGACTTCCCGGGACTCTGGCAACACTTCACCATCCCGGTGAACAAGCTCGAAGAAGATGTATTCGAAAACGGGCTGGGCTTCGACGGCTCCAGCATTCGTGGCTGGCAGGCCATCAACGAGAGCGACATGCTCGTCGTGCCCGAGGCGGACACGGCCTTCCTCGATCCGTTCACGACCCTGCCCACGCTGGTCATGGTCTGCAACATCCAGGACCCGATCACGCGCGAAGACTACAGCCGCGACCCGCGCAACATCGCCCGCAAGTCGGTGAACTATCTGAAGAGCACCGGCATCGCGGACACGGCCTACATGGGCCCCGAGCTGGAATTCTTCATTTTCGACGACGTGCGCTTCGATCAGAACCAGCACGAAGGCTATTACCACGTCGACAGCATCGAAGGGGAATGGAACCGCGGCCGGGTCGAAAACCCGAACCTCGGCTACAAGCTGCGCTACAAGGAAGGCTACTTCCCCGTCCCGCCGTCCGACCAGATGATGGACATTCGCAACGAGATGATGCAAACGCTCATTGACTGCGGCATCGATATCGAGGCCCAGCACCACGAGGTGGCTACGGCCGGGCAATCGGAAATCGACATGAAGTTCCAGCCGCTGGTGAAGATGGCCGACAGCGTGCTCATCTACAAGTACGTGCTCAAGAGCGTGGCCAAGAAGCACGGCAAGACCGTCACGTTCATGCCGAAGCCGCTGTTCGGCGACAATGGCTCGGGGATGCACACCCACTTCTCGTTCTGGAAGGGTGGCAATCCGCTCTTTGCCGGCGGCGGCTATGCCGGGCTGAGCGAGCAGGCGATCCACGCGATCGGCGGCGTGCTCAAGCACGCCCCATCGATCCTTGCCTTCTCGAACCCGACCACCAACAGCTACAAGCGCTTGGTGCCGGGTTACGAAGCGCCGGTGAACCTGGCCTATTCGCAGCGGAACCGCTCGGCTTGCTGCCGGATTCCGATGTATAGCCCCAGCCCGAAGGCGAAGCGCGTCGAGTTCCGTTGCCCCGACCCGAGTTGCAATCCGTATCTGGCCTTCTCCGCGATCCTTATGGCCGCGGTCGATGGAATCCAGAACAAGATCAACCCGGGCGAGCCGCTCGACAAGGACCTCTACGATCTCGAGCCGGAAGAGCGGGCCGAAATCCCACAAGCCCCCGGCTCGCTCGACGAGGTGCTCGACGCCTTGCAGCGCGACCACGAGTATCTGCTCCGGGGGAACGTCTTCACCAAAGACGTGATCGAAACCTGGATCACCTACAAGCGCGAGAAGGAAGCGGATGCCGTTCGGCTCCGCCCGCACCCGTATGAGTTCTGCTTGTACTATGATATTTGAGTAACTCGATATTCGAGCGCCGCGCGGCACGATCGACCACTCTCGTTCGTCGCCGTGTTGACGCGGCGGAGCGGTCGGGTGCGTCAAGTCCGCGCTGGCGAACCGCCGACGAGCGACGACTCGGCGCTGAGTCGCCACGAATTGTGAAGAACTCGAGAAGCTCAGGGGCCGCAACCCCTGGGCTTTTTGCATTTCAACCCCAAAGCCAGTACGTCAGACGTCCGACCCGGCAATCCATGCCTTCCGTGCCAAGGACGGACACGGGAGCAAAGGTCACTCCCAACGCTCATCGAGCCGACGGCGACACTCAATGGCTTGATGGCTTGCCCCTCCGAGAGTATTTGTTTGCATCAATCCGCGGCTTCTGTTAGGGTAACCGAGTGGTTACCAACTTTCGAGGTAGCTTCGGTCTAACCTTCGCCTAACGTCTCTCTCAAGCACCCGGATTTCGGACATGCGGCTTCCTCTGCGTGCTTTAAGGGAGGCGGTCGAGGGCCTTGCCTCTACGATGGGATTTGCGCCCCCGCATGCCGATCGCGGGCGGAAACGGCGGCCGTCGCGATGTCTGCGGCTGGAAATGCTCGAAGGCCGCGACCTGCTCGCCGCCGGTTCGCTGCTCCAGTCCTGGCACGGCGGCTCCACGATGGCACATGCGCAATTGGTCTCCGCATCCTCGAACTCGATCGGCTCGACCTTCGTGCCACAGCGGCAAAGCCATGTCGGAGTTCAATCCCCAGCGACTCCACAAGGGGCTTCGCGATTCCTGATGCACGCAGCCAACTGGCATCCGCCGGTTTCAGGAGATTCACCTGCGACGCTCGAAGCTTTCACACCGCAATACTTTCAGGGCCTGCAGGGCGGCACATTAAGCCTCGGCTCCGGCTCGACCTCACTCCCGATGGGCATGCTGGTCAGTGCCAGGACCGTCCAGGGCACGACGTTGAACGGCGGTAGCGCGCTCAATATCGGCGGCGGCACTTTGGCGCTTCAACCCATTGGCGGCGCCAGCTCGTTGACGTTGGTCGGCGCCAACACCTTCGGCGGCGGTACGACGATCACCGGCGGCAGGTTGCAACTCGGCGGCGGTACGAACGTGCCAATCAGCGCTGGCTTGCAGGTGCCCATCACAAATACCGGCAGCACTTCTGAACAATTGCCGATCTTGAATTCTGCCGGCACGCTAACCTTGACTTCCAGCACCGCCGAGGACCTGAGCTTCGGCGGCTACTCCGGCTCGATCTTAGGCGCCGCGCCGGGCGCCGGCCCGGCCTATAGCGGCACGCTTACTCCCAACAGCAACAGCTACCGTCTCAGCGGAGGAGAAGGCACGCTCGCGCTTTCGAGCGCCGCCACCTACCGCGCCAGCGCGTCCACATTAGACGGCAACGGCTCCTTGACATTCAGCGGCGGTGCGGTCGGCGGCGGTACGTTCGCCAAGTCGGGCACCGGCACGTTGGAAATCGGCGGTGCCCCGTCGCTCGGCAGCAACAGCGGCATTCAAGTCAGTGGCGGAACACTGCGGTTCAATACTACTTCAGGCGCTGCGACGATCGCCACCGGCGTGACTGCGCCGATCACCAATGGGGCGACTTTGGAATTGGCCGGCTCGGTCTCCGATTTGTCCGCGCCGACTACGGTGGCAAGCCGCGTGCATGTCATCAATAACAGCTCGCAGGCCGGCACCGGGGTACTTGTCAGCGGGACCAACCAGCAGGTCGGCGCCATCGACGGCTCGGGCACGACGCTGCTCAACGTCGGCAGCGATCTGACGGCTGACCATATCGTGCAAAACTCGCTGGTCATCGGCGGCACGGCTACGTCCGCGGGGTTGGTGACGATCAACGCCTCGGATTCCAGCGGCACTCCTCTTGCCGCGACGCTCGGGCTCAGTTTGGCCAATTCGCTCTCGCCAAGCACTCCCTTTGCCGCCGGAACCCTCAGCGGTTCCAGCCTACTCGCGTCCAGCGGATCGTCGAGCGGCGCGATCTAGCCGGAGTGATCGAGAATCTGAGTCCATCGGTGTCATCTGTGGATAAAAACTCATACGGTAGTTGTCCACAGAAAACAAAGAGCAGCACAGATACGCCGCCGGCCCTCGATGACTTCGAAGTCGCCTCGCAGTGTGCAGCAGGTACGGAGCGCGCCGCCTCGTTCATGGTGCTTTGCATGTTCACTCGCCGCGGAGCCGGTTGCCGATCGCGCGGACGATGACTAGCAGCGGGCCCATCAGAAGCAGGCAGATGGCGAGCGTGACCGGGATTAGCCAACCCAGGGCGAAGAGTGGCTCGGTCTTTTCCCAAATCTCGGCCCAGCGAACGATTGTCACGAGCGCGGCGAGACAGAGGAATGGCCCGTAGCGGATTTCCGGATCGCGGCGCGAGAGCCATTGCGAGATGCCGATGGCGACCGCGCCAAATGGCGCCAGGAAGAAGATGACCAGGCAGGGCTGCCAGCCGAGAAACGCGCCGATCATGGCCGTCAGCGTCACATCGCCAAATCCCATCGCCTCGCGGCCGAGGATTGCGCTGGCCACGATTCTCACGACCCAGGTCAAGCCGCCGCCGATCGCCATTCCCACGAGCGCCGTCAGCAATCCCTGCCAATGCGCGCCACCGAGATGATGGTGGACGAACACCAGGGCGAGCGTTCCCAGCGCGCCCAGGATCACGAGCCACTTGGTCACCGGATCGCGCACCAGCCGCGCCCAAAACAGCCGAATTGCGACTCGCCAACCCCGGCGCAGGCGCAAAACACGCGTCATCAAGCCAAAGCACCAGATCCACAGGCATCCGATCCCGAGCGCCAACGATAGTCCGCTGCCCCAATTCCAGTCCGCGCGATCAGCGAAGGTAAGGAAGCTCAACCGCGGGTTGGCCAGGCCCAGGCCGTTCGGCCCACGAGCGAATTCAACGACCGGCAAGAGCGATTGCGGCGCGGCCGCCGCCAGCAGCAAACCGATCAGCGTGCCCGGAATCGTAATGCCGTCGGGGATCGTCTTCTCGTCCAAATCGATAAACGAAGCCACGATCATGAAGGCCAGCAGGCAGACGTGAGCGCAAAACTCGATGTGGACTGTAATGAGCGCCGCGCGCGCTAGGCCCTGATTCCCAGGCAGGTCGAGAAACTGGCGGAATTGGTCCGGCAGCAACCCTCGCACGCCGACCTCCCACCAATAGAGCGCCGCGACGAGCGCCCCGGTGAGCAGTTCCAGCACCAGCGGTCGGACCCAAAAGCCGTCGCCATGGAGCGCCGCTTCGCGCCGCAGTCCGAACCAGCCGACCACCGGCAGACGGTCGGTGATCCGCCGCGGCGGCGCGGCCGGCAAGGCCGCTGACCAAGGGCTAATCGAGCGCAACTGGTACGCCAGCCGATAGATGCCCAGATTGAGGAAGCCGCCGAGCCAAATGCCCAATAGGAATAGAACCGCAAGCCGGACGATCAGAGGCGTTTCGAGGATCCAGTTCACGTCGCGGATTGAGTCAAAGGGAGCCTCGTGAGAATCTCGGTTGTCACTTCGGCGGCGGTCTTATTTTCCGTGTCGATTTCGATATCGCGGCACTGGCGGTAGAGCGGCATCCGCTCGGCCAGCAGATGGCGAATTTCGGATAGACCGCCGGCAATCAGATTGGGGCGGCGGGCGTTGGTCGAGGCGTCGGATTCGAGGCGACGGGCGATCGTTTCAGGATCGGCGGTGAGCCAGATGATCGTGGTCCGAGAAAAGGGGTCGGGAGCCTTTTCTCGTGCTATCTCGTCCATATCGCGTCGTTCTGAAAAGGTCCCCGACCCCTTTTCTCGCGCGGGGCGAAGCAATGCTCGGTTCTCGGGCCGCAATACGACGCCTCCGCCGAGCGCGAGCACCGTGCGATCGCGGCCGATCAAGTCGCGCAAGTTCGCTGCCTCAAGATCGCGAAAAGCCGGCTCGCCGTCATCGGCAAAGATCGCGGCGATCGACTTACCGGCATGCAGCTCCAGTTCCACGTCGGCATCGACCCAATCCCACCCCAGCCGCAGCGCAAGCTGCTGAGCGACCGTCGTCTTCCCCGTCCCGCGATAACCGATCAATGCGATGTTCATCTTCAAACTTGTCATTCGCCGACGCGACTTCCCTTGCTTCCGATCTCCGACCGAGTGTTGGAGTTCAGGCTTTAGCGTGCGGGCAGCAGCCTAAAGGCTGAACTCCAACAGCCGGACTTCCGACCTCCATCGTCACACCTTGGCCGCGCCGATCGCGCGCTTGAGCACGTCGCGCATCAATTCCCACGGCGCGTCTTGCCCGGTGAACAGCTTGAATTGCAGGCTGGCCTGTCGAACGAACATTTCGACGCCGGTCACGACAAGGCAACTTTGGCTCCGCGCGTCTTTGATTAACAGCGTGTTCTCCGGATTGTAGACCATGTCGAACACGACCATCGACGGCCGCAGATGGTGCTTCTCGAACGGGGTCTCGTCGAGGAACGGGTGCATTCCAATCGGCGTACAGTTGATCAAGACATCGGGCGATACCGAATAGCGAGAATCCCAGTCGATCGCGCTGCATCCTAGTTGTTCGGAGAGTTGCTCGGCGCGAGAACTCGTGCGGCTGGCGACCACCACCTTCGCATTCCGGCGTTCGAGGCCATAGACCATCGCTCGGGCCGAGCCGCCTGCCCCGAGCACCAGGACGGTCTTGCCGTCGATCGGGCCGCGGTCGTAGGCCGGCGGCTGCATCGCCCGCTCGAGGCTGTCCATCGCGGCGCGAAAATCGGTGTTGTAACCGGTGAGCGATTGTCCCTCGAAGACGACCGTGTTAGCCGCGCCGATCCCCTTCACGGCCGGATCGACCTTAGTCAGTCTGCGGATCACGGCTTCCTTGTGCGGGATAGTCACGCTCAAGCCGCGAATGCCTAACTCGTCGGCCTCGCTCAGAAATTGATCCAAATTCTGGGCCGGCACGCGAAACGGCACATAGACGGCATTCAGCCCAGCCTGGCGAAAGGCGGCATTGTGGACCGGCGGACTGAGGCTGTGCCCGACCGGATCGGCGACGACGCCATAGACCACCGTCGAGCTGTCGATCTCGTCGTAGTGATAGCTCTCGGTCATCAGTTGAAAGCTGAGTTGGCCGGGGGCGAGCACGCGCTCTTGATGAAACGTGGCATACGTCCACGGAGAGCCGAATTGGCCGCAGAGCAACCGCGACGGGGTGCCCATATCTCCCATGCAGAAGCCGACCGTGGGCAACTTGCTCTCGCGCACCAACCGCAACATGCGGAGATTGTCGTGCGGCTGGTTGGCGAGCGTGGCCAGCTTGACGACATCCGGATCGTGGCTAGCCAACTGCGCGTGGATCGCCGAGAGTTCGTCGGGCGTCTTGCGGAAGTTGTGGTAGCTGATGACCCGCTTGGTCTTGCCGAATCGTGGGATCGACGCGGCGATGTCCTCCTCCAGATCGATGTAATCGACCCCCTCGGCAATCGCCGTGCGCAGCAACATGAGCCGTTTCTGCTCGTTGCCCGCCCACTTGCCGCCGTCCGCCTCGCGCCGGCAAGCAATCATCACGGGGCCGGGGCGCTCGTTCAGAAGCCGCTTGAGGTTGACATCGCCCGCGATCCAATCCAATCGCAGCTCGACGAGTTTCGCTCCCTTTTCGACCAAATGACGATGCTCGGCAATCACGTGCCGGTGCCGACTGCGACCGATACTGACACAGATCATAAATCAACGAATCTCGAATGACGAATGACGAGTGAATGTCGAAGCACGAATGACGAATTAACGATGGCCTTATTATAGTTCGCCGCACTGCCTATTGGGTATCCGTGACAAACGTTGACACCCGCCATTTGTCACAGGCCACTTCTCCGACTTCCGACCGAGCGTTGGAGTTCAGGCTTTAGCCTGCGACCGGCAGCCTAAAGGCTGAACTCCAACGGTTCGACGAAAATAAGCGGCGGGATGCCTCACGATCTCCGGCCTCCGACCTCTGCTCAATGCTGCTCCTCCCGCTTCGGCTGGAGCAGCTTGGCGATCAGGCCGGTCCAGCCGGTTTGGTGCGAGGCGCCCAGGCCGCGACCGTTGTCGCCGTGGAAGAACTCGTGGAACAGCACGCAGTCGCGGAAATGGGGATCGGTCTGGAACTTCTCGTCGTTGCCGAAGATTGGGCGGCGGCCGCTTGCGTCGCGAAGAAAGAGCCGCGTGAGCCGCCGCGTCAGTTCCTCGGCCACCTGGTTGATCGTCAGGAATTGCTTCGAGCCGGTCGGGCATTCGATCTTGAAATCGTCGCCGTAGTAGTGATGAAACTTTTGCAGCGACTCGATGATCAGATAGTTGATCGGAAACCAGATCGGGCCGCGCCAGTTCGAGTTGCCACCGAACATTCCCGAATTCGAGTCGCCCGGCTCGTAGTCGACGGCAAGCTGCGTGCCGTCGCAATGCGTGACGTAGGGATGTTCGCGATGGTAGCGCGAGAGCGAGCGGATCCCATGATCCGAGAGAAACTCGGTCTCGTCGAGCGTGCGCTTGAGCAACTGCTTCATTCGGTGGCCGCGCAACAGCGACAACAGCCGCCGCTCGCCGCGCCCCGGCTCTTCCCACCGCGAGACCAATTGGGCCGCGGCGGGGCGATTTTTCAAATACCACTTTAGCCGGCTGGCGAAATGCGGCAGCTTGGCGAGCATCTCGGGCTCGATCGTCTCTACGGCAAACAGCGGAATCAGCCCGATCGTCGAGCGGACCTTGATCGGATGCGGTTCGCCAGTCGGAAGCCGCAGCGCGTCGTAATAGAACTGGTCCTCTTCATTCCACAGGCCGACACTACCGCCGTTGCCGCCGATATTCGTGAGCGCTTCGGCGATTTCAAGGAAATGCTCGAAAAACTTGCTGGCGATATCTTCATACACGCGATTGTGCTGGGCCAATTCCAGCGCGATCCGCAGCAGGTTCAGGCAATACATCGCCATCCAGCTCGTGCCATCGGCCTGATCGAGCGCGCCGCCGAACGGCAGCGGCTGGCTGCGATCGAACAGCCCCACGTTGTCCAATCCCAGGAAGCCTCCTTGGAACAGATTCCGCCCGTCGACGTCCTTGCGATTCACCCACCAAGTGAAATTGATCATCAGCTTATGGAACACCCGCTCCAAGAACTCGAGGTCGCCGCTGCCGCCGCGGTACTTGCTCTCGATCTTGTAGATGCGCCACGCGGCCCAGGCATGGACCGGCGGATTCGAGTCGCTGAAGTTCCACTCGTAGGCCGGCAACTGGCCGTTGGGGTGCATATACCATTCGCGGGTCAGCAGCACCAATTGCTCTTTAGCGCAATCCGGATCGACCATCGCCAAGGGTAGGCAATGAAACGCCAAATCCCAGGCCGCGAACCACGGATATTCCCATTTGTCGGGCATCGAGAGCACGTCCGCGTTGTTCAGGCTCTTCCAATCCCGATTGCGGCCTTGGCGGCGCTCGGGAGGCGGGGGCGGCTGAAGCGGATCGCCTTCGAGCCAGCGGGGAACGTCGTAATGATAGAGCTGTTTGCTCCACAGCATTCCTGCCAAGGCCTGTCGCTGGACGTTGCGAGCTTCGGCATCCGTTAACTCGGCTTGCAATTCACCGTAGAACTCGTCGGCGTCGGCCGTGCGCGCTGAAAAGATCTGATCGAAATCGGCAAAGGGCGTCTTCCATTCGTTGCCGGCGAGCAGGAGTCGCAATTGCGTCTGCCCGCCGGCGGGCACGTTCAGCCGATAATAGGCCGCGGCCTTCGTCCCTTTTTGCTCAGGATTCACCGCCGATTTATTGCTCTGCACGACATAGTCGTGAAACGCATCTTTGAAATACCCTTTGGCGTCATGCATTCCGAACAGCCGGCGGATATTCGTGTCGTTGTCGCAGAAGAGCCAGGTGGGCGAGCCTTCGGCATGAAGCTGAAAGTGCCCCGGCGCCCGGCGATGCGCCACGATCGTGTTCGGCCCCGCCACGTCGATCAGCGGCCGCTGCGAATCCGCTTTCCACGACCATCCGTTGCGAAACCAAAGTTGCGGCAAGACGTGAATTTCAGCCGGCTCGGGGCCACGATTGCAAACCGTGATCCGCATTAGCAGGTCGATCGGGGTGGCTTTCGCATATTCCACGAACACGTCGAAGTAGCGATCGTCGGCGAAGATGCCCGTGTCGAGCAGTTCGAATTCGGGATCGAATCGCCCGCGGCGGCGATTCTCCTCTACCAGCCAACTATATGGAAACTCGCGCTGCGGATATTTGTAGAGCATCTTGAGATACGAGTGCGTCGGCGTGGCGTCGAGGTAGTAGTACAACTCTTTGACATCCTCGCCGTGGTTCCCCTCTTGATTGGCCAGCCCGAACAGCCGCTCCTTGAGAATCGGATCGCGGCCGTTCCAAAGTGCCAGCGCCAGGCAGAGCCGCTGCTGGTCGTCGCAGATTCCTGCCAGCCCATCCTCGCCCCAGCGATAAGCGCGGCTCCGGGCCATGTCGTGGGTGAAATAGTTCCACGGATCGGCGGCGGCACTGTAGTCCTCGCGCACGGTCCCCCACTGCCGCTCGCTTAAATACGCTCCCCACTTTCGCCATGGCTGCTGGCCCAGCCGGGCTTCTTCGAGGCGACGTTTCTCGGCGGAAGACGGTTGCGAGGACATGAGATTCATCGAGCCGAGAGTCAGCAAGTCATTGAATTGAAGAAGTTTACCGCAGGAAAGGCTTGTTCGGGACTTGCTCTGAAGCCTTTGCAATTGCCGCATAATACCTAGTTTTCATGCTGACCGCCGCATGTCGCCGTCATAAGCCACAAATGCTGTGGAATCGTTACAGATTACCGCCATGCCTTCCGATGGATATGGACGCGCCACATGATTCCGACTTTGGCAGTGTCGGCAACGTGGGCGACGCTGCCAGCGTCGGCAATTCACTGGCCCAAATTACCGCGGACCGCACGAATGTGGTGTAAAAACTGTCGCCAAGATGTGCCGGCGGTCGCCTCCGAGAAGGGTGGGGCGTCTCGCTGCGTGCGCTGTCGCGGCGAAATCGGTTCGAGCGAATTCACTCCGCCCAATCGGCATCTCAGCGGCGTCCGCCAAACTGCGGATTATGGATTGCAATTAGACGAGCCAACAGGGCCACGCGAGGAAGGCCAAGAAAAGGTTCCTGACACTTTTTTTTCCTCTGGATCGAGCGACGACTTGGACGATTGGACGCTGAACGCCGAATTGCAGCGAATCCGCCGGCGCTTCGATACTCCGCTGGCGGGCGATGCATCGACCGCCGCGATCGGAACGCCGCATCTCGATCATTCCGCGCTCCATGGGTATGCGCCGAGCTTCGACGACCGGCTAAGCGACCATTCGCGAATGCGATCGACTCCGAATATTCCGTCGCATGCGACGGGGCGAAATGCCGGGCGGCGCCGGCCTCCGACCTCTGACCTCCGAACTCTGACTTCAGCCCGCCGCCGCTCATCGCGGCTGGCATGGGGCGCGCTCTCGCTTGGGCTGATGGCCTTCGTCTGCGGCGCGGTCCTGCTGGGATGGTCGCTCGCCGCTGGACGCAATGACCTGTGGAGCCTCGGCATGCCGATCACGCTCGGCGGGCAATTTGGCCTGCTGTTGGGCCTGATCTTGCAACTGGAAAGTTTATGGGAGGGGAACCGGCACACCGTCGATAAGCTCGATGAAGTTGACGGGCGGCTCGAAGATCTCAATCAGACGGCCGCGCTCTTGTCCTCAAGCCACAGTTCGCCGGCGCAAGCCTTCTACGTCCACATGGCGGGCGGCGCGAGCCCGCATCTGTTGCTGGCCGACCTGAAAGGCCAACTCGATCTCCTGGCCGTCCAAATGGCCTCGACGCGGCGATAATGGCGGTTCAGATATCCAGCCCTTCGAACGGATCCGCCGGTTTCTCGTTTGGCTTTTCGAGTGGCTTCTTGTCGGTCGGTTTGTCGGGCGCCGGCAGCGGCGGCGGCGGAACTTTTACAGCGGGCTTATTCCCCTCGATGTTCCGGTCCGCCGGCTTCTTCTCCGACGG